>JBGSHH010001017.1:0-2006 GCA_041752355.1 Pirellulaceae bacterium
GTCCGTTCGCAGGCCGAGGCCTTCATGGCCGCGCAGCAAGCCTTACAAGCTACCGCCGAGGCTGTTTCCACCGGCGAAGCGACGGTGACGAATCTCGTCGAGGTGCAACGCATGATGGCCCGCCAGCGAGCGAACTTCAACAATGCGGTGTTCGAATACAACGCCATCATCGCGGAGTACGCCTTGCATGTTGCGCCCGGTTCGCCATCGCGCGAGACGCTGGTCGGCATGTTGATCAAAACCACGAAGCCACTCAATCGATCGGCCGCCATCCAGCACGAAGGGGATGTGCGCGTGGTTTCCGGCGAAGAGTATATCGTAAAGGAAGAGCTCTTGCCGCTGAGCGCGGCGACGCAGCCAGCGGAACCCAAACGAACTTTCCAAGCGGCCGACACCGCGCCGCAACTGGTCGAACCGCAACCCCAACCGCGCTTTCAAGAGGAAAACTACCCGACCGCTCAGCCGGCCCGGTTTGAGTACAATGACGAAGCAGTACCGATGGAAGTTCAACAACCCCAACCCGGCGAGCCGAATGTGTTTGATCGGTAGTGGGTTTTATGCAGAGTAGGCGTCTCGCCTGCCGCTTTGAATGCTTTTCGGACGTGTCAGGCGTAACGCCTAACCCTACGAAGACCAATTGCCAGTTTCGCCTCGCGCGATCAAACTAGCAGACATGAGTACTGCTTCGTGCGAAAACGTGCCGGCTGTGAAGGTGAAACCGTTGTGGATCGGCGATATCTGCGTCGATCCGCCGATTCTGCAAGCGCCCATGGCGGGCTACACGAACTTCGCCTTTCGGCAAATTGTCCGCGAGTTCGGCGGCACGGGGCTGCAAGCGACCGAAATGGTAAGCGCGCGAAGTTTCGTCTGGCTCGATGAACATGCAGGCGAGCATCCAGATCGGCTGTGGGGTGTGAAGGAAGAAGCACGCCCGCTGGCGGTGCAGATGTGGGACAACGATCCCGACACACTCGCCAAAGTCGGCAGTTGCCTGGCGAATGATTATCGTGTGAGCGTGGTCGATCTCAACTTTGGCTGCCCGGTGAAACAAGTCACCGAGCGAGCCCATAGCGGTTCTTATTTGCTGCGTTGGCCTGACCGCGTGGGCCAGATCGTGGAGCGCGTCGTGAAAGCCTGTGCTCCGACGCCTGTGACCGCCAAGATTCGCCTCGGCTGCACGCGTGATCAAATCAACGCCATAGATGTGGCGCAAGCCGTGGAAACCGCGGGTGCCGCGGCGCTCACCGTGCATGGTCGCACGGCGCAAGACTTCTTCAAAGGCTCGGCCGACTGGGATCGGATCAGCGAGATCAAGCCGCATCTCAAGAAGATTCCGCTCATCGGCAATGGCGACTTGGATACGCCGGAGAAAGTGGTGCTGGCGTTTCAGCGTTATGCCATCGATGGCGTGATGATCGCCCGCGCATGCCTAGGCAAGCCCTGGCTCTTCGCGCAAGCCAGTGCCGCACTGCTCGGCCAACCGATCCCGCCTGATCCCACGCTGGCCGAACAAAAGCAGATCATGCTGCGGCATTATGGCATGGTTCTGGAGCGCTTTGGGGACGAGCGCGGCACGATGCTGATGCGCAAATTCGCGGCATGTTATGCCCAAGGACTGCCCGGCGCGCGGGCTTTTCGCGGTGCCGTCACCAACGCCATGACGCCTGCCGACTTTTACGATGTGGTCGAAAAATTGTTTCCGAAGTAGACCTCACGAATCGGGTGTGGGCCGAGTTAAGTTGGCGATCAACGGATTGCCGACCCGCGCTAATATCAATCCGCAAGCGTGGAACAACGTCAACGCCGAGTCAGGTTCGGTTCGCCTGAACCTACTCTGAAGTCATCCCCGACTGGGCAGGCCCAATGCCAGTCCGACGCGCGTATACCGTGACGCCGATTGTTCCCAACAAGAGCCAAAGCATCACGCTCGCAGGCTCCGGCACCACCTGCTGGGCCGCGAAGTTGCCGACGATGTAGTGACCGGTCGCCGTGGGGTGGACGCCGTC
>JBGSHH010001018.1:0-5828 GCA_041752355.1 Pirellulaceae bacterium
CTCACGCCGCCAACGACCGTCGAATGGAACATCCATGCAATGACAAAGAGGACGTTGTACCGTGTTGACTTCTGATTCCTTTGCCCACTTATTTGTGAGTAAAGGAAGTTCATCATCTTCGCGTGACTCACTCATTGTTCCGTTCTTCATTCATTGTGTTTGCTCTCGACCGACCTGATTCTATCGGTCATCGGCCCCGCCTCCAATCGTGTGGAGTCTAGCTCAAGTGTCGTGAACGCTTGGGTGGCAAAAGTGGCCATCCAAATTCTAACCGCCATGGGGGCGAGGGAGGAAACAGAATTTTGCAGGTTGCCTGGCGCGTCAGGCAACGGGAAGCTCCCCACCGCGCCGAACTCGCTCACCAGGTTGCCCCACTGGTGATTCGTGAACGTGTACTCCGCCAGCGACTCTCCGTCCGCATCCGTCTCTTGCAGCCGCTCTTAAAAGTCGTAGCAACAAGCTCGTCGTCGCCGGAAGAATGAATGGCCCCTGCTGTTCTCCCTCGGTCAATCTACAAAACCGATTCGAACACTTCTAACGCAGACGTATCGTTTAGGCCCTGAAGTAATATGTCCCGTAGTGCCGCGACCTCTGAAAGCTTTTCGGTACGAAAAATAATCTCGGCAGTATGGGACTCTCGCCTGACACGCAGCAGCGAGTATCTGCCGGTTTCCCCTCTCGATGAAACGTGAGTAATACGCACGTCACCCAAGAATTGCAACACAGGAAGCAACACCTTTATGCCACCTGTGTTATCTTCTTTTTCACAAGTTGTTATCAAATGAAACTTCAGAGGATCGGTCGTCTTAGTACTGGTCTGAACCGCATCCAAGTAGAAAAGCTGATTTTGAACTTTTCCATAGCATCGCCAAGCGGGATATAAAAATTCCTCAAGTGGCTCTGGGTTAATACTAGATAGTTTTTGGGATAAGCCCGCTAATTCGATCCCCGAAATAGTTTGAAGGTTCTGATCAAACAAAACAGGATCTGGAATTGCTAGCAGGAACTGCGACTCATCTATCCAAGTGATCATGGGACCTATTGCCTCGCGTTTCCCACGGATGCCGAGATATAAACTTTCCTAAATTGCTTGCACTGCCATGAAGAACGCGGATGCAAGTTGCACAGTCGCCATCTGATGCGCTGCCGTATCGCGCTCGTCTTACTCAACGAATCGCGGCATCAATGGATTGGCATCCATGAGGACGAGGCACCAAAACCCGACATTGTAGATTCCCAACAAACCCAGCAGTACGCCCAGGACCATCAGTCGCCAACTAGCGGTGTTCAACGGATCGGAAAGGGAATCACTCTCCGCAGGCGTAGCGTAAGGATTTGGTTACGGTGAGTCCATGATGGCCTGCCAAGTCGTGTCAAGCGTCCGGCCCACATTCACTCAATGGCTGGGGCAAGGCTCCACTTTACTTGCCGGTCCGCAGCTTTTGCAACAAGCCGTGCAGCAGGAAGCCGCCACCGACGCCATAGATCCGCGACAATGTTTGATCGGGATTGGCTTTGAGAAAGGAATCGATCGAACGAACGATCTCGTTGGTGAGCTCGTCGATGAGCGGGTCGAAGGTGGCGTAGAGCTGCATCATGCGGCGCGCGCGATGGGGTTCGCGCTTGAGCAATTCCGCCTGAGCGTAGGTGAGCTTGAATTGCTTCACGAGCGGCTCGGTGAATTGATCGCCGCCGAAGTTGATGGTGCGAAACCACTCCGCTGTCGGCGACGTCACCACGATATTGGTGCATTCGCAACCGACATCGATCGTCATGATGGCGTCCTGCGCGTTAGGCGATTGGCCCTCTTTCTTTTCGGCGGTGATGAACTCGTAGGCAATGAAGTTGTGCAACGCCAGGCAATCGCTTTGCAGGATATCGACCTTGATCGACGACTCTTTGAACGTGGCCATCCGTTCTTGAATGTGAAAGTCGCGGCCCGCGACGAGCGTCACGCGTCGCGTGGCGCTTCCCTCGAGCGACGCGCTTTGCGGTGTGAGCAGATCGTAATCCCAGCCGAGACTCTCCAGCGAAAAGGGAATCTGATGGCGCGCTTCGAATTGCACGGCATCGTCGATCTTTTTCTCTTCCAGCGGCGGCAATTCAAAGAATCGCCCCAACAGCTTTTGCCCCGGCATGTTGGCAACGACGCGGCAATCGGCGAGCGAATGCGTTTCCAAAAAGGCTTTCAGCGTCTCCGCCGCGATCAGGCCTCGTTCCAGTTCCGCGTCGGGCTGACTCAGTACCTTGCGATGTTTGAGGAACACGATATCGGCAATATCGACGCTGTTCTCTTGATCATTAACGACAAGCTTCACCGCCTTGAGACCATACGCATTCAGGTCCAGCCCCCAAGCGGGACGCGACGACTTTTTGGCCAGCAACGACTGAAACTGTCGAAAGACGTTGGTTTTCTGCTCGGGCGCGAGATTGACTCCCGAGGTTCCTTTATCCAGCCCTTGTAGCGCCAGACCCAGAGCGACAAAGAAACGTCCTGGTTGCGCATGGAGTACTTCGCGGTGAGCGGCGTCGGTCGTTTGCAGATGCTTGCTGCCGCTGAGCCAATCGATGGGCCATCCGATGAACGTCTTCTTGGGCACCACGCCCCAGGCCGGCGCGCTCTGCCGAGGATCGGACGAAGCCGTGGCCACGCGTTGCGCGATCTTCTCCTTGAGCTGCGAAGCTTCTGGATTGTTGGGCGCGACTTTCACGAATCGTTCCGCCAGATCCAACAGCGTGGGAGTCGCCAGCGGTGATAGCCTGAGGTTCGTGGACAGCCAATCGAGTTCCTCGGCTTGTTCGGTGAGTTTCTCGATTTCCGGCGTGCGGACGAAGCTCGGCACCGAGCGCAACATATCGAGCGCATCGGCGTAGCGATGTTCGAGTAAGCGCTTCTTACCGCTCGCCGCGAATCGATCGCGCAAGTCGATGGCGAGTTTCTGGGCTTGCGGATGATTGGGTTTGAGCGAGAGCAAACGTTCGATCTTGGGGAGCAAATCGTGAGTGCGCTTTTGCTCGATGGCGACGCGAATGTCGCCGCTGATGGCGAGGATTTCGTTGCGTTTGGCGTTTGCTTCCTGGAGCGCGGCGCGAACTTCGTCCGTCCGAAATTGCTCGGGAACTTCCGTCAATTCATCGATGGCTCCCTCGTAGGCGTAGCCGGAAATCAGCATCCGCGCGCGTTCCAGCGCATCTTGTGCGGCAGCGCGGCACTCGACAATCTCCGCTTCAATCTCACGCATCAGTTCCAGTCCCACCTCGATCGTGTCGTCGAGTCGGGGATCGGTGCTCTTGGCGAGCTTGCGGAGGATAAAGATCGCTTCGTCGAACTTGTGTTCACCGCGCAATTTGCGGGCTTCGGTCAGGGTGGCTTCGGCTTGGGCTACTTCGGCGGTGTATACATCGTGCAAATTCGAGCCGCAAATGCCGCAAAACCGCTCATCCACGGGAACTTCCGCGCCGCACGAACCGCATAAATCCCATAAGCCTGTGCCACAGTCGCCGCAGAATTTTCGTTCCGAGGTGTTGGACTTCGAGCAATTGCGACAGCCGATGGTGGGACCGGCGGCCGCGCGCTGGCCACTGCCAACGCGCTGATGCGTGGCGCTCTTGCGCTGGATCGAGGCATCCAGAATCGACTTGCGATCCCCTTTCGTCAGCGTGGCGATCGCCTCTTCGAGTTCATCGCGGATCCGTTCCCACATCGCCTGGTTCGTGCCCAAGCGAAACTGCTCCAGCGAATGACGCTGCCGCATGATCGCCGCGTTGATCTTTGCCGGGTTGCCTTCCAAGGGCGTGAGGTTGAGCAGTTGATACGGATCGAGCGGACGTTGCTGCGCACGGACGTTCAGCCAGCCAACGTACGGATCAAAGCCCACCATTACATTCGTCGACATATCGCTTCACATCACGAGATTGACGCTGCCAGGGCGCAACATTCACTGCCCTGTCATTCGTCCGATGCCCCAAGGGCCAAAGGTTCTCCTAGCATGACTCCCGAGCCACGACCGTGCTGCGGAATTAACCTGTTGTTAATACACGAGCCCCTCAGCGCACAAGGGAACAGCACAAGAGCTAACGCAATCTTAGCGCGACGTTAACATTCGCTGCCCCCAACGTGCACCGCCGCTAACGTGCGCCGCCCCAGCCAGCGCAGCTAGCGAAGTTCCTCAGGCGGACGTACCGAGAAATCGACCAACAGATCCAGCTTGGGAATGCGGGGATGATCGAACGCAAAGTGGATCTTGCCCATGTTGTCGCCGCGAAAACCACAGGGCTCCGTGTCGCGCGGAATCTCAACGATCAAATCGTACAAGCCGCTCGTCAACACGCTGGCGGTTGGTTTGAGCGTAACTTTCACGAACTCCGGCGAGACTTTCAGTTCCCGCAGTTTGAGTTCGTGCTCGCTATCGCGAACTTTGAGCTTCATCTTCGCGATCGCTCCTTGCCCATAGCCCAATGTGCCGAACTCCACTTGCCCGACCGCGTTAATGGCAGTGCCGGTGATCGACAGGCGACCTTTCACCGAGCCAACGATCGAAAGTTCATGCGGTTGCGGATCGTCGTCGGTGGGCTGACGTTTGATGTTCAGGCGCAACGATTCCAGAAAGGAACCGTGTGGCACTTCCTCGTTGCTGGTCAGCTTCACGACAAAGCCGCGAATGGCCTTCGCCGCCGCTAGTTGCTCGGCGGTCGCGGGTTGCACGGCGGCGACAAAGCCGGGATGCGTTGTGACCACGTTCTCAAGTTCAAATTCGTTCAGCTGATCGGAACAGACTAAGACTTCCCGCTGTACGGTATCGCCGGGGTAGATTTCGCCGAAGACAATCTCTTCCGGTTCGAAGCGGATTTCCTGGCGGACGGTGCCGCTGATGTAGAAGGTTAGCGTGATGTTGTCGGGATCGTTCGTCGCGATTTGCGCCCATTGGCGATAGTGCGCGAACTTATTGCCAGTGTTCCATTCCATCATCACCTGCGTTTTGCCGCCAGGCGGGATCTCGTCGTCTTCGAGCGAGCCGAGCGTGCATTTGCAGGAGGTGTCTTTGACGCGCAGTTTCAGCGGTGCGCTCCCTTCGTTGCGAATTTCAAAGGCGTGCGTGCCACTGGTGAGCGGCTCCATGCGGCCAAATTCAAACTCCGTTTCGGAAACCACAACTTTGGGATTGGTGCGCAGTTGCACGCCATACTTTTGCTGGGCATCCGCCGCCACTTGTTGGTAATCGACGGTCGGTGCAGTCGATGTCGTGGGAGTTAACAAGACATTGCCTTCAGGCGAGTCGCCGCGTTGGCAACCGATCAACAAACAGCATGCGACGAGCGCGAGCGACATTTCCACAAGATTCTTCACCACGAGCATCAACTCCCCAACTTCCCCATCCCTGGGCGATGAAACGAGCGACAGGCGGATGGCTGAAAACAACCATCCGCCTGCCGAATTCGAGCACAATAAGCGACCGCTTCGATTAAGGTTCTTCGAAGTTGGTGGTCTTTTGGATATTCAACAGGAAGAGACCGTTGAACATCTGGGCTGGCGGCAATTCGATTTGCGGACCGCGATAACCCATCGCTGAGTAGTCGGCTTCCGTCAAATCAACAGGCACAGGAAAACCAGGGTTCAAGTACTTGTCGCCGTTGGAATCGGAGAATTCACGAACCGAGCCATCGGCCATGAGGATGTTGCAGCTGGCATTGGTGCCGCCACCGTGGGTGGTGTACCAATCGCGCGTGTCTTGCAAGTACGTGTGAGCGGCGATATCGGCACCGTTGGCACCCACTGGAGGTGGGCAACGACCCGAGCGTTCGCACTCGATTTGCGCTTGCAGCACGGC
>JBGSHH010001019.1:0-9115 GCA_041752355.1 Pirellulaceae bacterium
TCGCCTCCAAAAACGCAAGTTGCTTCTCAAGTCGCGCCGGCATGGCGATATCGTCTGCATCCATGCGCGCGATGAAATGTCCCCGCGCCAGATCATAGCCTTCGTTGACGGAGGTGATGGTGCCTCGCTGGGGACGATGCAGTGGCACGATGCGCGGATCTTGCTTGGCGAGCGCTTCCAATTGCGCTGCCGTGTCATCGGTCGAGCCATCGTTGACGATCAAAAATTCCCAGTCGGTGAAGGTTTGGGCGATGATGCTCTCGACAGCAGCGCGCAGATACGGCCCGCCGTTGTAGACCGACATCAGCACGGTGACATAAGGTGTCGCTGTCATGGCAGTACGGATCCTCTTGAGCGATCACGAACGATGCTGAGCATGGGGATGGCGCGGATTCAGCCCTAGCCAGTAGGTAGCGCGCGATAAGGCGTCGTACATGAATTTGCCGACGCCGCTCCCTCGATTGCGTCGCGTGCCGACGACCAACGCCCGTTGTTTAACACCGATGAAATCCAATAGATCTTCCACGCCTTCGCGATCGTTGAGCGCGGTCATTTCAAAGATCCGAAAACTCGGAAGTTGCGTCGCCAGTTCCGTCGCCCGCGCGTAGTATTCATCCCAATAGCGGCCAATCGCGGCGGTTTTGTCGACGAGATCGTATTTGGGAAAGCAATCATCCCAGTCAGGCGACTTTTGCCACTGCGTGCCGTCGTGCTGAATCCAGTGGTGTACGCCTTCGCTCTTGGCCACGAAGCTGCGCACTGTTTCCTCGCGATCGCGACGCAAGCAGACGAAGCGAGTGTTCGGCAGCTGCGCGGCGATTAACTCGACGTATGGCAAGTAGTAGAACGCGACATCGCCCACCAGCGTTTCTGGCCGCGCACGGAGGCCAGCCAGGCGCTCGGCGAGCAACGCTGCGTCCACTTGCCAAGGCAAGAGGGGCGGTTCTTCGTGCGTCACGCTCGCGTGCGGTTGCTTGTTCAAGAGATGCGCCAACGAAGTGGTCCCACAACGTCCGCTTCCTAAGCCAATCACAAGTTGCATCACATCGTTCTCCCGAAGCGCAACCGACTAGGCGCGCGAAATGAGACTTCACACCAACCAAGCTTAGCACGTGTCGTGCGGCGCGACGGACAACGCGCACAACGCGCGCGGTCGGTGTTATCGTTGCAACCGGAACAATCGCTACGTGCTCCTGCATTACGAATTGGCAAGCCATTTGCACTAGGTGTCCGCAGGAGGATCTATGAACAATATTTTACTGAGCGCCGGCGAGCATCGGGTCGACCTCGCGGCCACGCCAGACCAACACCAAATCCTGTTTGTCGGCGGTTTACACCGTAGTGGCACGTCGATGATCAGTCGAAGCCTAGGCCAGCATCCGATGATCGGGACGTTGCAAAATACCAACGTGCCTGAAGACGAAGGGCAACATCTGCAAGACGTTTATCCCGCCGGCAGGAAGTATGGCGGGCCAGGAAAGTTTGGATTTGCCCCGGGAGCGCACATAACCGAGCAGTCTCCTTTGGCCAATCACGACAACGCCTTACGCATGTGGCGGCAATGGCTCCCCTACTGGGACGCCCAACGACCCTACTTTGCGGAGAAGTCGCCCCCGAACTTGATTCGGAGCCGCTTCTTGCAAGCCCTGTTTCCACAAACTTACTTTCTCATGATCGTGCGGCATCCGATCGCCGTTTCGCTAGCGACGCAGAAGTGGTCGTGGACGCCGCTGGAATCGTTGTTGGCGCATTGGCACAAGTGCTACCAGATCATGCGCGAGGATGTTCCTCATCTGCGACGCGTGCGCGTCATTCGCTACGAGGATTTCGTGCAAGATCCGCAACGGATGCTGTCGGATCTCTTCTGCTGGCTCGACTTGCCCAATCAAGACATCAACGTGCAGGCCGATCCGCGCATCAATGACAACTACTTCGCGCGTTGGCGGACGTTTCGACAAACGTGGTTCGGTGCCTGGCGCGCGCGCCGGCTGGAACGAAAGTATCGGCAAGTGTGGCAAAGCTTCGGCTATGCCGATCCCGCGGTTGGCAATCCTATCGAATGTGTAGCATCGGGGAGTAACGCCCCACGATGAGCATGTCTGGTGTCGCCGATTCTCGTTCCGCGCCTCATAGCGAGTCGCTGTCATCCCACGGCAGTTTGACGACGTTTCTGACGCGCTCGTGCGGAGTCCTGCTCATCAAGATGCTGGGCGTGTTGGCGGTGCTCGGCTGGCAACTGTTCGTGGCGCGATCGCTGGGCGTGGCAGCGTTTGGACTATTCGCCGCGATCAGCTCCCTGCTCGTCATGGCGACACAACTAGGTAAACTCGGCCTGGAACCGACGACATTGCGATTCGTCGCCGCCTATCGCGCGACAAAATCCGCCGCGCTCCTGGCAGGCTTCCGGCACTTTCGCGCTCGCGCGCTGCGCACCTCGCAACTGGTCGGCGTAGGCGTGGCGGCGCTTGTGCTGGCGATGCCGTTCCTGGGGCTATCGACGGGAACCTGGTGGGCGATTCTGATTGCGGTCGGCATGTGGTCGGTCGCCTTGGTGCTGGAAGTGGCGATGGCGGATCTGCGCGCGTGTGGCTGGACGCAACGCTCGGAACTGATCGCGATGGTCCTGCGTCCCACGTTATCCGCCCTGACGCTGGGCGTCTTGCTGGTACTGGGATGTACGGCGAGCGCGGCCGTCGCATTAACGGCGCTGGGTGTGACGTACGTATTGTTGTTGATACTCGCTAGCTTCGTCGGTCGTGCCGCGCACAGCGATGAACCCCTCGTCGCGCCGGACGAATCCGAAAAGCCCCAGTGGCGACAGGCCGCGGGCTTCTTCACCTGGTTCGCACTTTTGCAAGCGATTCTGACCCAGGCTGATATCGGCGTGGTGGGTTTGCTGGTTGGCAATGACGCGGCAGGCAAGTACGCCGCCGCCGCGCGGCTGGCCCAACTCGCGACGCTGGGACTGATGACCGCTTCGGCCATCGGCGCACCGCTGCTGGCCGGTACTTTCGCGCAGGCCAATCTGCCCCGTTTGCAACAACTGGTGCAACGCATGGCACTGGTGGCCGCGATGCTGATGTTGCCGGCGCTGGTGGTACTCGCCATCTTTGGACGCACGTTTCTGAGCGTCTTTGGCGAGGATTTTGTCGCAGGCTATGTGCCGATGCTGATTCTACTCCTGGGACAGTTCGTGAACGCCATCACGGGATCGGCGGGACAACTGCTGAACATGACGGGGCATCATCGCGACACCGCTCGCGCGCAAACGCTGGTCGCCGTGTTGCAATTGATCCTGCTGGCGGTGCTCACGCCGCTATTTGGAGCCATCGGTGCCGCGAGCGCTTCTGCGATTTGTTTGACCTTGTGGAACTTGCAGGCGGTCTGGCTCGTGCGTCGCCGCTTGAACATCAACAGCACTATTATTTCGCGTGACTTGTTCCGTAGTCTTTTGCGATCGTAACTACTATGCAACTCGCAACCAATCACACCGCGTGGGACAGCTCGCGCCGCGCCATCCTGGCCGCCCTCGTTAGCCTGGCGATGCTAGGATTGTGCGCGTATTACAACTCCTTCTCGGGCGCGTTTAACTACGACGATGGGCTTTGCCTGACAGGCGATCATGTGATCGACCAGTGGTTTCCCGCCCAGCCTGCGAAGTACACAACCGGTCGATCGCGTTGGTTCACGCATCTCACGTTTGTCGCGAACTACAAGCTGCATGGCTTTCATGTGGCTGGCTACCATGCCGTCAACTTAGCGATTCACATTGCGGGAAGCTGGCTGCTCTTCGCACTCGTACGGCGGGTATTGCTCTTGGAACCGACGCGCGAGCGCTATCAGCATTCGGCGTTCTGGATCGCGCTGGCGGTGGCGGCGCTGTGGCTGGTGCATCCGTTGCAAACGGAAAGCGTTACTTACATCGTGCAGCGTTTAGAATCGCTGGCCGGTATGTTCATCCTGTTGCTGCTGTATGCCTTGCTGCGAGGTTCGCAATCGCGTTATGCCTGGCTCTGGTACGCGCTCGCGCTGGCGGCGCTCTGGCTGGGCTGCGCTAGCAAGGAATATGTGCTGGTGGCACCGCTGGTGGCAGTGGCTTTCGATCGCATCTATCTCGCGACTTCGTGGCGAGAAGTCTGGCAGCGCCGCAAGTGGTTCTACGCCGGCATGTTGCCGACCTTCTTCTGGACATCGCGCTTTCTGATTCGCCTGACGCATGAATCCGGTCGCGAGCAGATTGGCTTTGGCAGCACGGAGCATACCGCTTGGGAATACTTGCGTTCGCAACCGGCAGTCCTGTTGCATTATCTGCGATTGTGTTTCTGGCCGGATCAACAATGTTTGGATTACTACTGGCCTGTCGAGAACGATCCCCTGCGCATCTATGGGCTGGGCGCAATCATTGTGGCGCTGCTGGCGATTACGGTTTATGCCTTGTGGAAGCAGCCGCGCTGGGGGTTCCTGGGGTTGGCGTTCTTCGTCATCCTGTCGCCGACGTCCAGCTTCATGCCGATTCGCGATCTGGCGTTTGAGCATCGCATGTACTTGCCACTGGCGAGCGTAGTGATTCTGACTGTGCTGGCGCTGGAAGCGCTTTGTCGCCACTGCTTTCGAGAGCCCATCCCGCGTGTCGCGGTGCCGAGTGTTCTCGTGCTGCTGGCGAGTTTTGGCCTGGTGTTGGCGACGTGGCAGCGCAACGAAATGTATCAAGATCCCGTGGCTGTCTGGCAAGACATCCTCGTCACCGCGCCGCATAGTTCCCGCGCGCACTACAATCTGGGGCAAGCGTTAGCAAATCGCGGTTCCGTGACGAAAGGTCGCGAGCATTATCGCTATCTACTGCAACACAACGTCAAAGGACTGGAGTCAGGCACACGCCGCGCTGCGAGCCTCCCGTTCAACGAGGATATTCAACAGGCGATTGCTTCCTATCAGGCGGCGCTCGTCATCGATCCGAAAGAGCCGAGCACCAATTTCAACATCGCTGGCATCTACGATCGTGCAGGCTTTCCCGACCAAGCGATTCCCTACTATCGCGCGGAACTTGTGAATACGCCTCGACATCTCCACGCGCGACTGAATCTGGCAGCGTTACTTGCCAAACGAGGAGAGACAGAAGCAGCGCTCGAGCAATACCGCATCGCCCATGACAAGACGCCCCAAGACCCGCGGCCGCTGAGCTACGTTGGCAAGTTGTTATTGCAGCAAGGAAAGCCCGACGCGGCGTTGGAAGTTCTGCAACAAAACCGCCAGAAGCATCCGGAGCATGTCGTGACTCGAGTGCAGTTGGCGCGCGTGCAATGGGAACTAGGTAATCAATCTGAAGCGATAGCGCTACTACGTGGCGTTCGTCAGCGCGATCGCAGCCTGACTGATGTGAACCTGCTATTGGCGAAGTATTTGGCGACGACGGATAGCCTCGAACTCCATCAACCGGCGGAAGCCGCGGCGCTGGCGCAAGGGGTCATCGACAATGCCGGTGCCGAGAATCTCGAAGCCTGGAGCGTGCTGGCGAGTTGTCTGGCGGAACTCAAACGCTATGACGATGCCGTCATCAAGCTCGATCGCGCGATCGAACTCGCCCAGCAGAGTCAGGACGAGGCGCAACTCGCGACACTCCGCGCTCAACGCGAAGTGTGGCGGGCGTTGATCGATTCGCCGCACGAAGAGACGTCCAACAAGCGGTCGTAATCAAGGCTTGAGGACGATCTTGCCGGCATTGGTGCCGGCTTTTTGCAAGGTGTTGGCTTCTTGCAACTGGTGGGCTTCCGCCGCTTGCGCGAGGGGCAGCGTGGTGCCGATTTGAGGCTTGAGTTTGCCGGAGGCGAGCCAACGTCCGATCTCGTCAGCGGCATGGCGTTGTTCGATCGGCGAGGCTTTGAACATCACGAAGCCGGTCAGCGAACAGCCTTTGACATAGAAGGGGCCGACTGGAAACTGCGGTCGCGCGTCGCGTCCCGCCATGAGCACAATCCGCCCGCGCTCGGCGAGCATGGCGACGATCTCGTCGAAGTTGGGCTCGCGCAACGTTTCCCAAAAAACATTGACGCCGTGCGGAGCGGCTTGCTTGACTTCTTCGGCGACGTTCTGAGTTTTGTAGTTGATCGCGACATCAGCACCGAGCGACTTGGCCAGGGCGCAGCGCTCATCGCAACCGCCGGTGGTGATGACTCGGGCGCCGGCGATTTTAGCCATCTGCACCACCATCGAACCCACGCCACCTGTGCCACCGTGAACGAAGATCGTTTCGCCAGGCTGCAGTTGCGCATGGGTGAAGAGGCCTAAATGCGCGGTAATGCCCACCAGCGCTGTGGCGGCCGCGGCTTCGTCGCTGACTTCCGCTGGCGTGTGGTAGAGCCAAGCTTCGTCGATCGCCGCGAGTTCCGAAAACACACCTTGTCGGCCCATTAAGCCTTGGTTGGATCCCCACACCCGTTCGCCGACTTTGAAGCGTTTGGCATCGGGACCGAGGGCTACGACCGTGCCCGCCACATCGCAGCCCAGGATGAAGGGCATGGGCAACGTCCAGTAGGGCGCACCATTGCGGATGTAGGTATCGATCGGGTTGACCGCCACCGCGCCCACTTTCACCAGCACCTGACTGCCGGTCGGTGTGGGGTCAGGCAAGTCGCCGTAGATGATCTTGTCGGCAGGTCCGGTCTCGTTGATGTAGGCAGCTTTCATTCCACTTAAATCCGGGCGGGTTGTGCGTTGCGCAGTGCTTCCCCAGATTGTAGCAAAGCTCCCCCGCGAACACACCGTAGGCCAGGACAGTGGAAAACGGACTGAAGTTGCCGCGGCACGATCAACCAAACGGATCGTCGACGGGCTTATCTTCTTTGGGCATCGGTTTGGCGGGGCCGAACGGATCGTCGGCAGGCTTGGGAGGACCGAAGGGATCGGCTTCCATCGGCTTTTTGCCGAACGGATCGACTGGCGCTTCCTTCATGGGCTCTTCGGCAACTTCCGTCGCCTGTACCACGACGGGGCGCTTCGCCTTCTGCTTTTCCAATTCGTTGGTATGCACATAGGGACCATTGGGCCAGCTGAGCTGCCGTTCGTGCAGCGACTGCAACGTGCCGGTCGCGGTGCCAAGTACCAGACGATCGGTGACGTTGTTGTGCAACAAGATCGTCTGTCCACCGATCGGCAGCGTGGCGAGTTGCGCACCGGAATTAGAATCCAAAATGAGCATTTGCCCGGGACGTCCCAGGCAATAGAGCTTAGTCGGACTCGCAGCCAAAACGCCGCGCACGCCCGAAGCAACGGGCCACACGGGGCTTGGTTCAGCGGGATCAGGCTTGGCGGCGGCATCCTTGGGAAGTTTGACTTTCTTCAACATACCGGTGAGATAGTCGATGGCATGAAGTTGGCCTTCATCGGTGACGACGTAGACGGTTTCGCCCACCGCCAAAGGAGTTTGGCTGATGGTGGCTCCGCACGAATAGCGCCAGAGTTGATTGCCGTTGACTTCATCCAAACAATAAACGTAGCCATCGAACGAAGCGACATAAAAGTAGCGGGGTGCCAAATAGGCTACGCCACCGACAAAGGTATCGCTGGCTTCCAACCGAAAGCGCGGCTTGCCGGATTCGGCGTCCGTGACGTACATGTGTCCCTGTTCGGTCGTCCAGGCGACGCTCCGCGGCGTCACGATTGGTTGCTGATAAATGGTCCCTTGCGAGCGATAAATCTGCGGCGGATAGAGCTTTTCGCTATCGATGCGATAGGCTTCCACGGTGCCGCTGATCATGGGCACCTTGACTTGATCGCCCACGATGGCAGGGCCAGCGGCAATCGAGCCAATCGCTACGCGCGACCAAACGATGCCACCCGTGCGGCGATCGAGTACATAGATTGTCGAACCGTTGCAGACCGCGACTTGCGCATCATTGGCAGCCACCGCCGTGGTGGGGAAATCGGAACGACCAATTTGTTTGGTCCACAAGGTCTCGCCGGTTTCGCCATTGATGGCTTGCACGGTGGCGCGATTGGTGACGAGATAGAGGAACACTTCCGGAATGACGTGCGACTTCACGACTGGCTTCTTGCCGACCGCTTCAAGTTCATTGAACATCTCGGTGGCGGCGGCTTTCGCGCCATCGCGACCGAGTTGTTCGCCAAAGGCGTTGCGATCGCGCTCGCTGTAGCGATGCACTTCGTTGCCGGCAACGACCTCAAACACCATGTGATTGAGCGTATCGCTGACGTGTTGCGTGATATGCTCGACGCGTCCGCGGTCGCTCACTTCCACCTTGGTCAACCATTCGCGCACCAGGCCATGCCGTTCGGCGACTTCGGCTGTGATGATGCCGCCGGAGCGCGATTGAGCCGACACGAAAGTCGGCGCGAAAACCAAGAGCAACAGACCAAGGCAAAACGTCGATCGCATGACGAAACCCGTCGAAATCGGAGAAGGGGTGTTCTGGCCGCGCACCGCGACCACTATTCATGTTAGTTGCCTGTCGCCGAAAAAACACGTGGAAAGTTGCGGGTGGCGCGTGGAAAGCGGCGCGAGGCGTCGTTGGGGAAGCTGGGAATCGCCGCCTTGCGAATTCGTCCAAACAGGCGCTCCATCCCTCGCGTTCTATCTCCCCACCCTGCCCCTGCCACACCGCTAGACCAGTTCGATGGGGAACTCTAACATGATTGGTTGCCTTTTATGGGAGCTAGGGGCTCCGTTTCGCAGTCATCGTTTCACCCGTCGTAAGGGTGTGTCACAGAAGGGTTTAGCACATGCAACGGCGAGCTAGTGGCACCTCCGCGCCCATCGCCGCAGAACGTGTGTTGGGCTATCTGAACTTCGCCACGGGACCCGCTGAAAGTAGTTTTTTCGCGAATTTGCTCGATGTTGCGTTACCTCTAACGGGTGATGGCAAGCAGGTGAGTCCCCTGGAAGAGGTGTCCGCGGACGCCTTATTCGCCAATTTGCAGGCGCGGTTGAATGAATTGCGAGGCCAATCGGGGGCGTTCGCCAATACGCAGCAAGTCGAGACTGTGCTTGATCTTACGTTCAAGCACTTGCTGCCCGCCTATCGCGAATTCCACAGCGACCTGCTGTTTCATCAGCAAGAAGCGTTCCTCTTCAATCCGTTCTTTGTGGGTCGGGCCTGCG
>JBGSHH010001020.1:0-1613 GCA_041752355.1 Pirellulaceae bacterium
TTCGCCAACGGCGCAACAGGTTCGCCGACGATGGCGGAAATGGATTTTCCCGCCGTGATCGTGCCGGGTGGAACGCAGTGGGCGATCGGGCAGGTCAAGCATGGAGACGAGACGGATTTGTCGCTTTATGTCGCGCCGCTGACGTCGATCGGTAGCGCCGATTTGAAGTGGAGCAAAGTGTGCGACCGGTCCGATCTGGTCACCGACTTCGCCGTGCATGGTGACGACATCTATCTACTCACCGCTGCCAATGCGCCGCGCTTTAAGGTGGTGCGTATGTCGCTGCGCGAGCCGAACATTCGCCAGGCGGAAGAGATTGTGCCCGCTGGGGGGTATGTCGTCGATTCGCTGGCCGTCGCGCGCGACGCACTCTATGTGGAACTACTTAATGGCGTCGTTAAGAAAATTGTGCGGATCGCTTATTCTAATAGCGCCGATCGTGAGCCCATCCAATTGCCGACGGACGAACCATCAGGCATGGTCATCGCGGCGCGCTCGGATGTGGATGGTGTGCTGCTGCAAACGCGCTCGTGGACTCGGGCTGGCCGCATCTACCAATTTGATCCGGGCTCAAGCAAATTGACCGACACGCGTTTGCTGCCAGACGGCAAGTACGACGCTCCCAAGGAACTAACATCCACAGAAGTCATGGTGGCCAGTCATGACGGAGTGCAAGTTCCGCTTTCGATTGTGCATCGTCGTGATCTCAAGCTGGATGGTTCGCATCCGACCTTGATCTCTGGCTATGGCGCCTATGGCTTCACGATGCCGATGCGTTTTGATCCGGTGGAACTCGCCTGGCTGGAGCGTGGCGGCGTGTTGGCGTTTGCGCATGTGCGTGGTGGCGGGGCTTTCGGCAAAGAATGGCATCATGCCGGTCGCAAACTCACCAAGCCCAACACCTGGAAGGACTTTTTGGCATGCGCCCAGTACCTGGTCCAGACCGGCTATACCTCGCCAGCCAAACTTGCAGGCAAAGGAGGCAGCGCTGGCGGCATCTTGATTGGCCGCGCAATTACGGAGCGTCCTGATCTGTTCGCGGCGGCGCAGATTTCTGTGGGCTGTACGGACATGCTGCGCTTTGAGTCGACCACCAACGGCCCGCCGAACATTCCCGAATTTGGCACGGTGACGAAAGCCGATGAATTCCGCGGCTTACTTGCCATGAGCACGTTTCATCAGATCGAAGATGGCACGAAATATCCAGCCGTCATCCTCACGCATGGCATTAACGACCCGCGCGTCGAGCCTTGGGAATCCGCCAAAGCGGCCGCGCGCTTGCAGGCGGCATCCGGCAGTGGCAAGCCTGTGTTGTTTCGCGTCGACTATCACGCCGGTCACGGCATTGGCTCGACCAAGTCGCAGCGTCACGAAGAACTAGCCGACGTTTGGTCGTTCTTTCTCTGGCAGTTTGGTGAGCAAGAGTTTCAGTCGCAATAGTCGCTTATCAATCGCCCTCTCCAAAATCGGAGAGGGGCCAGGTCAACGTACTTCATCGACTAGCCTTCGTCGTCGGCTCGGAACCAAGGCTTGAGGCTCGGTTCGTATGCAAAGAGTTGATCCTTGCTGAAGTACAATTCGATCTCGCGGGCGGCGGCTTCGGGTCCATCACT
>JBGSHH010001021.1:0-2729 GCA_041752355.1 Pirellulaceae bacterium
TAGGGTTGCTGCGGAGGTTGCGAAACGTTGATCACCGGCGCGCCGCCGGAGAAGTGCGTCAGCCGAGGATCGCTGGGCATAGCATCGGATCCTGCTTGAAGTTGGGCGACGGTGAAAGCGAGTTCGGCGGCGCGATAGCGCGAAGCCATCACATAGTAGCCGCCGGTTCGCCGCACCCGTTCGCGCGGGTTACCAGTCCACTGAAACATCGCTCGATCGCCGCGACATGGGTCGATCACATATGCCACGTCGAGCGGGCGATTAAAAAAATGATCGCAGATGAACATGTCCATACCGGACAAGAACACACCCCAATCGGGATGCGTATGATACCAGCCTACCATCTGCAGTTCGGGCGAGAAATCGTTGCGTTGGCGATTGATTTCGGTCCACGTGTCGTGCGTGAACTTAAAGCTTCCTTTGGTGCTTTCGTAATGCTGCGCCCGCAGGCTATCGGTGACGACGACAAACGGCTTGCCATCGCTATCGTGATATTGCCCGCCGAGTAGCACGCCGCCCAGCTCCACGGTCTTATCGCTGGCGGCATGTTCCTCCATGTCGCGTAACACATCGAGATCGACAAAGATCGGCAACTCGCCTTCGACCGGATTCTCATAGCCGACGACGGCATAGTGCGCATTGCGATCGGGCCGGAGATGCTGCTCCGGAATCGCTTCCTGCACGTCGCCAAATTCGATGTCGGAATCCATGGGGTTTGTTGCGGGTCAAAGTCGGAAATAGGAGGTCGGAAGTCGGAAAGGAATGCTTGTCGATGGGGATGGAGTCGCCAGTTTTGCCGCTGGAATGTCGGGCTGAAAGAGTTTGTGGACTCTCTTTACTCGCGGCACAATGATGTCGTAGAAAATGACGCTTAGGATCGCGAAATACATCATCATTGCGGCAAACGCACGCGCTTCCATAGCACGAATTCGGTGATACTCGGACGCCGTGATCGTACGAAGTACCACCCCTCCACGGTCTTGGACGGAATACACGCCGCCATTGTTCACAAGTAAGTCACCTTGTTGCCAGCCCATCATCAAAATTACGCTGGTAATTGCGTAGACCAACCCGAGGAATCCTGCAGTCCATCCATACCAAGGCACCAAGTAAGGAATTCGCCGCCACCGCGCCTTATTACGCTGATTTGATAGTTGCAGGACACGAAACGTGCTGATGTTTGCGTTCGATAAATTGTGGAACAGCGTTTGACAGTACTTCGGCGGAGTCGCTGCCAGCATGGCAAATGCGAAACACGGAACGATTGCACCTAGCGGCCATACATGCCACATCGTCAGCGGAAAGGTCGATACGTGCGTCACCAAACACGCTAGTGCGCTAAGTAACAAAACGGCTCGCGATATGTAACGAGCGACCTTCATCTCACACATCCATCACTTTCTGACGATCGACTTCGAGCAAATAAGCTCCTTCTTTCAAACCATCGCTGACTCGCACAATATCATACTTTGGCACGCCCAACTCTTGCAGCGTTTTACTGGCCAGCGGCGTACCTTCGACAATCACATGCTCCAGCACCGGATGCATCGTTTCGCCGCAGCCGCATTTGGCTTCGCTCAGTTTCACTACCGCGCGAGGGCGCAATATCGAACGCTCCTCGCCACATCCGCATTTCAGGCTGATCACGAGGTCGCGATCCAGCACCAGTTCCAGCGGCTGCTCGTTGGAGAGCGACAAATCCGCTTGGGAGCGCACGGTGGAAAATAAATCTTCCGCGGTATGCGTGTCCGCCGACAGCGGGAGCGGAATGATTTCCTCGTACGTTTCGTGGCTGAGGCAATCCTCTTTGAACTGGTAGCGCGTGGTATAGGTTTGATTGCTGACGCCGTTGTACACATGCGCGATGCCACCTTCGACCGGCAAGCCGTGCAAAATCTTCAGCGCCTCCTGCACCTGCCAGCCACCGATGATCGACGCGATGGTGGGGGCGGTGGGAACCTTGCCTGCCAGGATCTCTTCGCGCGGCAGCAGCGGGCAGCTATAGCGCAAGTTGATGAGGCGGTAGTCGTTCTCGGTCATCGCGCATTCATAGCAGGCCCCCTGCCCTGGCAGGAATGTTTTCACCACGCCGTTAATTTCCTGAATGCCACCGTCGATCCAAGGAGTGCCAACTTTCCAGCATTGCCGATTGACCCACAGCCGCGCTTCGCGATTATCCAGGCAGCCTATGACCACGTTGCAATCGCGAAATACGCCCAGGCCGATATCGGTGATGACATTCGCCTCCCAGTCGGTGACGCGGACATCGGGATTCAAATCGCGAATCGCTTCGGCCGCCACTTCCGCTTTGCCGCGACCACAATCCTTACGGCGAAACAGGACACTGCGCGTGAGATTGGAAAGTTCGATCTTGTCGAAATCGAGCAGGTAAATATGCCCGACGCCCATCAGCGCCAAGTTTTTGAGCACTTCGTTGCCGATCGCGCCAGCCCCCACCACCATCACCTTCGCTGCCGCCAGCTTTTCCTGGCGCCACCAACCAATCAACCGCAAGCGGCTGTAGTGATCGTCGTCGTCGATGTAGAGAGGGTCGTTGTTCATACTTCTTGCCACTAACCCGAAGCGTAAGTTTTGAAGTTGCGCTAGCGAGCTAGCAGGACCTGTTAAACGGATTGATATTCACGAGGATAGCTGCTTTTTAGCAGCTTTCGTAGTCGTTTTCGGCCGCCTGGAGTACGAATTGCTTGTTCGATTTTTTGCCAGTCTCG
>JBGSHH010001022.1:0-1939 GCA_041752355.1 Pirellulaceae bacterium
CGCCTCCAGCGACGCTTGCGCGAGCTCTCTCAACTTGACGTAGGTCCTTTGCTGAGCAACTTGCTGCAGTACATCAACAGCTTCTTTGGCACGCAACCGGCCCAGCGCGGCAACGGCAAGTTCGTTTTCGCGAATGTCGGACGCTCGATAGGTCCCATGCGCCGGATCGATCCCGCGCAAATCGCGGCGCGCTGTCTCGATCAGAAAGGGAACCGATCTTTCGTCGTCCAACTGACACAGTGCTTCGATGAAGTACACTCGGTTTCCTGCGATCGGCGAGTCAATGAGATCCATCAAAGGCTGATAAGCGTCGCGAACCTGAAGCTTGGCCAGTGCCTGAGCCGGATAGACACACGACCAGTGGTCCTTTTTAAGCGCGTTCAACAGGACCGGTATGGTTTGCCTGTATTGAAACTGGCCGATGACCATGGCGGCCATCTCCATCAAACTTGAACGTTCCGCGCCTGCCTCAATGCAGTGAACCAAATACGGCACCGTCGCTTCATCGCGGCCCAATTCGAGGAAATGGTACAGCACGCGCTCTTTGACTTTGTCGCTTTCGTCCGTCCACGCCTTTTCCAGCGCCAGCGCGCGCGATTCGGGATTGGGTGCGTTTAGGAACCGCTGGATAACGACAGCAGTCCGTACATGCGTGTCGTCAACACTATCCACCTCGCGGACGGATTCGGCAGTGGCATGCTGGGAGTAGGTCAATTTGCCCGACTCATCACGATCAAGCATTAGCAGGTATCGCTTTCGCTCCAGCAACGCCTGCGCAGTCGAAAACCTCCCCGGGGTCCAAGTCTCGGGGAGTTCAAATGGTTTCCCATCGAGTTCCCCTTGGATGACAAGTTCCGGTGCCATCGACACATTGCCCTTCGCGTGGCGAGTGGCTTTGGCCACCAGCACCACGTCGTGCTCCTTGAGAGCCGTTGGCAGCGACATGACGTCATCGCCAATGGCCGATGTCGTCGGCGCCATCAGCAGCGCGACCATCAGGAAGAGTTGGATTCCAACGGGCGGGAGAACGTTCATGCCTGACACCTCTTGGGGCAAACACCAAAACCGACTCGCTGGGAGGACGGCATGCAATAGACGAGTTTGCACGTACGATGGTTCCGATGATCTCGCACCAGTTCGGAGTACCGCGTCTCCGCCCCTTGCGCAGTCTATCATCGCGATTAGGAGCAACCCACGGGAGGAAATAGAGTTGTTTGTAGCGGGCCGAATGGGGACCAAAGAGCCGTTTTCTTGCCAAAACCTCGAAACCTTCCTCCCGCCACCGGGTTTGTATGGGTCAAGGGCTAACATTCGCGGCGAGTTTTCCGCAGCCTCTCCAGTCTCAATTGCGTTTAGGAGTGATTGTATGTCGAAGTGGATCAAGGGTTTATGCATCGTTGGCTGCGCGACGCTCGTGCTTGCTTCCAGTGTCTATGGTCAACAACCAGGCGGGCAACGTGGCCAACGTGGCGGCTTCCAACGCTCCCCTACCCAATTACCTCGTCAAATCGAACTCAGCGACGAGCAGAAGACCAAAATTGCCGACATCGAAAAGAAGTATGCCGACAAGCTCAAGGAAGCCCAAGACAAGGCCAAGTTGACCGATGAGCAGACCGCTGCTCGCCGCGCCGCCATGACCAAGGCCCGCGAAGATGGCAAGTCGTTTGAAGAAATGCGCACCATCATGACGGAAGCCGTCAAGCTGACCGACGAACAAAAGAAGGGTCAAGAAGCCTTGACCGCTTTGACCAAGGAAATCACGACCGAAGTCGAAGGCGTGCTGACCGACGAGCAAAAGGCGAAGCTGAAGGAAATCCGCGAACAAGCTGGCCAACGTGGTGGTCAACGCGGCCAGCGTGGCGCTCGTCCCGCTCCTTCCACCTAAGCGAATCACGATACATTCGTTCGCTTGAATTTAATCGAAGTCACAGGGTTGCTA
>JBGSHH010001023.1:0-3019 GCA_041752355.1 Pirellulaceae bacterium
GAGCTCACCTGGGCTGCTGATAGTTGTAGCGCGCCAGCCGCCTGCAAGCAATCAGCGCTAGCCGAGCAACACCGCCTGATGTTGCTCGCGACACGCAGCAACGACGGCGTCGCGCACGGCGTCCGCTTCCTCACCCGTCAACGTTCGTTCCGGTGAGCGGAGCGAGAACGAGAAGAGCAAACGCTTCTTGTTCGCGCCATCCTTGTTGGCGTCGCGGTACGTTTCTTGATAGCTGAGCGTCTCCAACAGCGGACCCGCCGAGGTTTTCACCGTCGTCGCCAAATCGGACCAGCGAATCGCTTCATCCACAATCAAATTCAAGTCGCGCGCCATCGGCGGGAACTTGCTCAACAGTGCGTGCTGCGGCACCAGCTTCGCGAACTTACGCAGCAATCCCAAATCAATTTCCGCAAACGAACTGGCGCCGCGTAAACTGAACTGCTTCTTGCCTGCGGCGGATAGCTCACCCAGATAACCTAGCGTTTCCTCGCCGAGCAAGAGTTTCGCGCCCTTGCCCCCTTCGATGAGCTTATCGGTGAACGGTTCCGCCAACAGCGACAAACGAATGCCCAGTACGCCGAGCAATTGTTCGATTACTCCCTTAGCGCGATAGTAATCGCCGCCGGTGGTGAGCGTGAGGGTCCATTGCTCGCTCGGCAAACCGCTGGCTTGCGCCAAATAGATCTTCGCTGTCTCAAAGAGTTCGATCGTCTCGTTGGCGAGCGCTTCGTTATGTTGCCTCGCTGCGAGCAAACTGGGAACGATACTACGGCGCACGCGATCGGCCCCTTCGAGCATGGGCGTACTAGTCACCAGCGCCGCTTCACTCGTCCAAGGACTGAACACTTCCGACCAGGCAGTGGGAACAACGCTGGTCGTCATTGCTTCATCAAATCCGGCGGCATTCATCGCGCGCCGAACCTTGTCGAGCACACGTTCGAAGTCCGTGCGGTGCGACGAAGTCATCGGCACGCGCGCATCTTCGGGAATCTTGTCGTAGCCATGTATGCGGGCAACTTCCTCGATCAAATCGATCTCACGCGTCAGGTCGCGCCGCCAACTCGGTGGCGTGACCGTAAGCTTATCGTTGGCAACGACAGGTGCGGGCGCGCCTTTGGCCGGCACTACGAGCGGCGCTTCATGCATCCCCAGTGCCAGCAAAATGCGTCGCACTTCGGCGGCGGGAACCTCGATGCCGAGAATGCGTTTGAGTTGCGCCAAGCGCAACACGACCGCTTCGCGCGCCGGAATACCACGACCAACATCGATCACGCCGTCACACAATTCACCACCAGCGATTTGCAAAATCAATTCGCAGCACCGTCGACTGGCCCAATCGACCCCCTCGGGATCGACGCCACGCTCGAAGCGATACGATGAATCGCTCCGCAAGTTGAGCTTGCGCGACGTGCTACGCACCGCCAGCGGCATGAACTCGGCCGATTCGATCAACACGTCCGTCGTGCCATTCGTGATCTCGGTCAACGCGCCACCCATCACGCCTGCGATCGCGACCGGTTGCTTGGCATCAGCGATGACGCACATGCTGGGATCGAGCTTATACGTCAGGTGATCGATCGCTTCCAGCGTTTCGCCATTTTGGGCGGCGCGAATGACGATCTCGCGACCATGGAGCTTGACGAAATCGAACGCATGCAGCGGTTGTCCACACTCGAAGAGCACGTAGTTGGTGACGTCGACGACGTTGTTCACCAACTTCTTCACGCCCAGCGTCATTAAGCGATCAGCCAGCCACGCGGGACTGGGACCAATCTTCACGCCGCTTAGCAACCGGGCCGTATAGCGCGGGCAAAGCTCGGGCGCATCGATGCGGACCTTGGTGAAATTGGCGATCGACGATCCATTCACCTTGGGGAGCGCGGCGGGAATCTTCAGCTCCTTGCCAAAGAGCACCCCGATCTCACGCGCGATACCGATATGCCCCAAACAATCGGGCCGATTGCTGGTGATCTCCAGATCGATGGCGATGTCGCTGCCGACCGCCTGTGTCGATTCGTGATTCAAACCCGCCATCATCAACCGTTCGCTCACATGCGCCGGCGAGATGTCGAGTTTGAGATACTCTTTCAGCCAGTTCCAGGAAACGATCATGGGGGAATAGGGTTCGGGGTTCGGGGTGCGGGAAGTTGGAAGTCGGAAGTCGGAAGTCGGAAGAAGAGTGTGCTTAAGCATCTCTCGCATTTCCCGAACCCTGACCCCCGAACCCTCCCTCTAAAACTGCCGCAGGAAGCGCACGTCGTTCTCGTACAAATTGCGAATGTCCGTGATGTGATGCCGGCGCATGCAAAGCCGCTCGACACCCAAACCAAAGGCGAAGCCGCTAACCTCTTCGGGGTCGTAGCCGACGGTCCGCAACACGTTGGGATCGACCATGCCAGCGCCGCCGAATTCAATCCAGCGTTCGCCCCAACTCATATCGACTTCGACACTCGGCTCGGTGAACGGGAAGAAGGAAGGGCGAAAGCGTACATGCACATCGCGACCGAGATAGCTGGTCGCGAACAAACGCAACACGCTCTTCAAATCGGCCATCGTGACGTGCTTGTCGATGTACAGCCCTTCCATCTGATGAAACATCGGATAGTGCGTGGCGTCGGCGGCATCGGGACGATAAACGCGACCGAGCGAAATGATTCGCATCGGCGGTTTCGTTTGCTCCATCACGCGAATCTGCACCGTGCTGGTTTGACTGCGCAACAGCAACGGTCCGCCAGCCGGCTGTTCGGCGTTTTGCTTTTGGGCCGTCGCGAGATAGAAGTTATCCAGTGGATCGCGCGCGGGATGTTCGCGCGGAATGTTGAGCGCTTCGAAGTTGTGATGCTCGTCTTCGATCTCCGGACCATCGGTCGCGGTAAAACCCAACCGACCCATGATGTCTTTCAACTCGTCGATCGTCTGCGTGATCGGATGCAGTCGGCCCAGGCGTTGCATCGAGCCGGGGAGCGTGATGTCGAACTGCACGCCATCTTTCTGCCGCGCAGGCGCTGTTTCCACACGC
>JBGSHH010001024.1:0-3304 GCA_041752355.1 Pirellulaceae bacterium
CTTTCTAGCTTCTTCTCCTGCTCATCTAGTTTGCAAATCTATTGGCTTGAAATGGCTCCACGATATGCATGGACTTACGCCAACAACCCATTGCGCCAACCTCTTGGAGAAGCATGGAAGTGCAGGTCTATCTGGCGACAACATAAAGTCGCGATCGACATCCCACGAATATGTTTCGTTTACTTCTGGTAGAGCGTCGCACTGAACAGCACCACCACAGGTATGACAGAAACCCGCGCGGGACCCAACTCTTGCCGCGACAGGCGCACGTGCCACAACTGACCAATCGGATGTACCACTTGGATCGGCGACAGCATCAAGTTCATATTCACCCAGCCCGTCAAGTTTTTGAATCTGCTTAATCAGATCAGCGCGCAACAGTAGATCTCCAGCGATTGTCATCGCTAGCGCACAATTTGGTACAATTACATCCCTAGCCCATGGCAGCGATCTGACTCGTCCGTAGCCGATTGCCCTTCCGCATTCCTCGCACGTTTGAGACTCTATCGGCTCGTTTTGAAGTGCCATAGCGTTGGGTGGATAAAGCTTTAGAACTTCATGTGAATCGAGGTCATGTTGTTCGTAAACAACTTGACACGAAGATTCCAGGCGCACATCGAGCTTTTCCTTGTCACGCTCATACGAATCTAGGACTCTCAATAACTCCGGCGATTCTGCGAGAAACGAGCCAGATAAGATACCCAAGTTGTTGGTAAGCAAACCCCCATCGACGAATTCTCTCCATGCGGTCTTCAAGGTCGCAGGCCTCTTTGAAATAAAATCCAAACGATATTTCATTATCATGTCAAAAGCTCACCGATTTTGCGGCGTCGTTCAGCAGTTTGGGAACGCCCGGCAGATTTGCGTAATTCGTTCTATAGAACTGATATAATGCGCGCTTGATTTGGCTCGGAGTTAAGTTCTGACGAACCCAAGCAGAATTATCAATCATCTGCCTGGGGATTAAGCCTGAATTCACCAAATGGTCATTAAGCCGCTGGTGCATGCCGACACCGGCACCACGGTGAATCCCCATTCGGACATTCACTAACGGTCCGGATTCTGATCCCCCAAGCCACTTAGGCCAAAAGTGATGGCCTTCTTCTACAAATCCGAGACCTTGTCGCGATGCCAGCGTTGGGTTGGCAAACTCATAGAGGTCATCGAGGGACTGTCCAGCTTTGTCTATCCTCCTTGTGATCATCTTCCCTTCGAGAGCGGCGCTTTGCCTTGCACTCCTCGATGCATTTTCGCCCGAATTATTATGCACCAGCACTTGCTGTTCACCAACGGCGTAGCAGTGCAGGTCGGCGACGCACAGATTATAGACCGCTAGGTTCGCGGCGCGCAGCGCGAGCTGTTCGATGGGGAGTTGCCGACCATCGCGCAGCAGCACGATGTCGCCTGCCAGCAAGTCGCCAGCGTCCACCCAGCGGCCAGGAACAGACGCATCCTCAAGCTGTTGTGGAATATGATCCGGCGTCGGACGAGCATCCAAGCTCGCCCCGCGCACCACCCACCACGGATGATGCCACGTGCTTTCGATGAAGGCTCTTGCCTACTTTTGCCCATTCGGCGCGGGTTGATCATCCTTCTTGTCGGGCTGATCAAAGTAATTGCGGGGAAAGATTGCCATGCTTCCCCAATAGGCTTTGGCCAGATTACGATCGAGATCGTTCGCCTTCAAGAAGAAAACGCCAGCATCTCCCACCTTGAGTTGCGGATCAAAGTCTTTAATGCCTCCGCGCGTGATGAGCGCGAACGTAAAGGTCTTCTCGTCGCTCTGGCCTTTGAGGAACGAACTGACCTCGATGGAGACGTTGTCTTGGTTACCCATCGCTTCTACCTTAGTGACTTTAGCGAGCACGATGTGTGTGGCGCGCGATTCCAATTCCGCCAGCGAAATGGGATTGATTTGCGATGCCGCACTCGTGCAGGCGAACGATAACAATGTCACGAAAGTAAGGACTGCGGCACGCATGGGCTGACTCCAAAATAAAGCAGGAAAGGCGATTTTCGCCACGATGCGGATGGGACGCCGCATGCATGCCCAAAGTTCCCGTCCTCGCCAGGAACTTTTCCCTTGCATCCTGCGTCCTAGTTGCCATGAACAGTGCTTTAATCTCGATAGTCCTGCTCGCGACCATCGCAGCGGGTGGCGGCGGCCAACCCTATGAAGCCCTTGATGCTGGCGACGTGTTCGTGGCGACCATCACCCGCGTGGACGACAAAGGCGCCACCAATGCCAAGCCGCCCCTTGTGTGGCTGGAGGTACATGAAGTGCTCCGCGGCGACGCCAGGATCGCGCGCTCACCGGCGGTGTGGTCGCCTGCGTTTCATGGCATCGACTATGGCGATGAAAACAATCCGGACTTGAAGCGCTGGGAAGTTCAACCGTTGAAAGGCCCCAAGGTTGGCGCGAAATTCATCCTGGGTGGCAGTAGCTTTAAGCCCGCTGACAAGAACGCGCCGGCGTATGGATTGTTCGCTTTCGTCCGCATTCCTTACACCGACAAAGCTCGCCAGCAAAGCATCGATGCGCTGCAGGCGCTCGCGGAAGGTCGGCGCAAGTATGCTGCCGAACAAGCCGCCGCCTTGAAAGAACGTCAAGATCGCGCCGCTGCGTGGCGCGCCGCGATGGATGATAAAGCGATCGACAAGCGAACCCAGCAAGCCGACGCCGTGGCGATTGGGAAGATCGTTTCCGGATCGACCATCGAGATTGAGTCGATGCTCAAGGGTCGCCCACGCATGGCGTCCAGTGGCACGTATTATGTCAGTCTCCCCAATGATGGATTTGACAAACGGATCGCGGACATTGTCTTCGATACTCGTCCGCGCTGCGTGATCTTTCTTAACGAGGATAATCTTGTTGCGTCAGTTACTTCTGTATATGCCGACCTTGTCGATCCGTACGAAGGCCTGGTGCTCGCCGACGAAGCCGCGATCGCCGCTGTGAAAGCGTCACTGGAAAAGCATCCGCCCGCGGAACCTCGTCCGGTGCTGGTAATCAGCGCGCTCGATCATGCCGATGCGTTACCGCTGGCGAAAGCCGCGCGGGAATTGTTCGCGGTCGTCCGTTCGCAACAGTTCTCCGCCCACAGCGATAAAGCCAGCGAACGCATCCGCAACACGATTCCGCACGCCGAGTATTTTGTGATGATGGATCGCGGTCCCTCTCGCCACGTCCGCGCCGTCCGCATCCACAAAGACGACGCCCCGACAATTTACGAAGCGACGTGGACGGAGTTGGAGACAGGCGAAAAGATCAAAGCGCTGCTGAAGACTCTGAAGTAGGGTGTGG
>JBGSHH010001025.1:0-5403 GCA_041752355.1 Pirellulaceae bacterium
CTGGGGGTTAATCGAGCGTGGCGTTTATTTCCCCTGCAGTCAGTACGAGGCGTTGTTCGTCTCCGACAAGCATACCGACGAAGACATCGATTCGACGATTGCCGCCGCGCACGAAGTGTGTCGGGAGTTATAGTACTCATCACGCTCCGCGTGATGCCGTTTGATGCACCACACCCTAGCTACGCACAAGACCAACGACCGCGAGTAGCCGAGCCAAGAGAAAGTCCTCACCCATCACGCGGAGCGTGATGAACACTATAGTACCCATCACGCTCCGCGTGGTGCCGTTTGATCTACCACACCCTAGCTACGCACCGCACGCCAAGCGAGTTGTATCCCTTGAGAATTCTCGCCTTAGAAACGAGCGGCATGTCAGGTGAGGTCGCGCTACTGGAAGGCGAGCGCGTTATCGACAAACGCCTGCTCCCGACCGGCGAGCGCACCGCGCGGTCGCTGACGCCCACCATGGCGGCGATCTTGGCAGACGCTGGCTGGCAACCAGCGGATGTGGAACTCATCGCCGTGACCATCGGTCCCGGTTCCTTCACTGGCTTGCGAGTGGGCGCTACCACCGCCAAGACGTTCGCCTATGCGGTCGGTGGCGCATGCCTGGGTGTTGATACGTTGGAGGTCATGGCGGCGCAAGCGACTAACACTCAGGCGACGGAACTCTGGTCGGTGATGGACGCCCAGCGGCAACAACTATTCGCCGCGCGCTATCAGCGATTGACCGCTTCCCCCACCGTCGCCTGGCAACTGATCGCCGGCGTGCAAGTGATCGACAACGATCGTTTTTTGGACCAACTCCCCGCCAGCATGGCCGTCACAGGAATCGGATTGCAACGATTAGCCGACCGACTCCCTGCGCATACGGAGGTGATCGACTCGTCCCTCTGGCAGCCGCGCGCCGCAACAGTCGGGCAATTAGCCTGGCGCGACCATCAGGCAGGACGGCGCGACGATCTATGGACCTTGGCTCCGCACTATATTCGCCCCAGCGCCGCCGAAGAAAAGCAAGTTTCCGCCAAAAAAAACGTATAATGGTGGGAGCGACGTACTGGCGATTTTGGTTTTTACAATGCAATTGCGTCCCTAGCGTCAAACGTAGTAAACTGAGCGGTTTACGCCGAGATACCCGCCAGCCAGTGGTGGCGATTGTCGCGCGATACTATTTTCGGGACGTTTGGTCGTCCTCTTTTCAAGGCTGTGGTGTGTGAGAAGAGCCCTCATCAGCGACGTACACGCTAACCTCGATGCGCTGCGCGAGGTTCTCAACGACATCCGTTCCCAAGGCATCACCGAGGTGTATTGCCTGGGGGATGTCATCGGCTATGGCCCCAATCCGGTCGAATGCCTGGACGAGGTGCGGCGCGTTTGCAAAGTAACGATTCTGGGCAATCACGATCAAGCGGCGTTGTTCGATCCCGACGGCTTCAATCCGGTAGCGCTCGCGGCCGTCTACTGGACGCGTGATCAACTGGAAAACGCCCCCGGCAATCAGGCTATGATCAATCGCCGTTGGGATTGGCTGGGCGAACTGCCGCGCATGCATAGCGATAACGGCCTGACCTTTGTCCACGGCTCGCCCCGCGAACCGACCAACGAATACGTCTTCCCGGAAGATGTCTATAATCAGCGCAAGATGGATGCGTTGTTTGGCCGCATTGAAAAGTATTGCTTCCAAGGACATACGCATATCCCCGGCGTCTTCACGCAATCGGGCGAGTTCATCACGCCGGAAGATTGCAACAATGTCTTTCGACTGACGAGTGACAAGATCATGGTGAATGTCGGCTCGGTCGGACAACCGCGCGATGGCAATCCCAAGAGCTGTTATGTGATCGTCACCGATGATGCGTTGTTCTTCCGCCGCGTGGAGTATCCTGTCGACGAAACGGCCAACAAGATTTACGCCATCCCCGAGCTCGACAACAGCCTCGGCGATCGCCTCAAAGCGGGGCGATAATAGTACTCATCACGCTCCGCGTGATGTAGTTTGATCCTCCATCACCCAAGTACGCACCAGACAAACGACCAGCCAGTAGCTTGCACGTGGGAAGTCCACTCCCATCACGCGGAGCGTGATGAATACTATGTGCTCCGCGTGATGTAGTTTGATCCTCCAACGCCCAAGTACGCACCCGACAAACGACCAGCCAGTAGCTTGCACGTGGGAAAGCCACTCCCATCACGCGGAGCGTGATGAATACTATGTAGTTTGATTGACCATGCCGTTGCTACACACAAGATAGATGTTCCTCACTCATCGCGCGCAGCGCGATGAATACCTTTATGCGACGCGCCATCCTTAGCGATATCCACGGCAACCTCGAAGCACTCGAGGCGGTGTTGGCTGACGTCGCGACGCAAAACGTCGAAGAGATTTATTGCCTGGGCGATATTGTGGGTTACGGTCCCAATCCGCGCGAATGCATTGATCGCGTGCTGGGCTTCAACGTCGTGGTGCTAGGCAATCACGATCAAGGAGCGCTGTTCGATCCCGAAGGCTTTTCCAGCGGCGCGGAACGGGCGATCTTTTGGACCCGCGAACAACTCGAAGCCTCCGACTCCAGCGAACAAGCGGTCAAACGCTGGGATTTTCTCGCCGAGCTGCCCCGCGTGGTGCGCCAGCCTGGCTTGTTGTTTGTGCATGGTTCCGCGCGCAACCCGCTCAACGAATATGTCTTTCCTGAAGACATTTATAACACCAAGAAGCTCGAAAAAATCTTCAGTCTCATCGAGCACCGCTGCTTCCAAGGTCACACCCATGTACCCGGCGTCTTCACGGAAGACAATCGCTTTCTGCATCCTGGCGATATCGGCTATCGCTATGCCTTTGGTCCCCAGAAGGTGATGGTGAATGTGGGCTCGGTGGGACAACCTCGCGATAGCGATCCCCGCAGTTGCTACGTCATTCTCACCGATGAGGATGTCGAGTTTCGCCGCTTGGAATACCCACTCGAACAAACCGTCGAAAAGATCTACGCCATCGCCGAACTCGATAACTTTCTGGGCGATCGGTTGCGCGACGGACGTTAGGCTTTCTGAGTGGAGCCAGCTATGCGATCGTTGCTCGCCATCTTGCTACTGACGACGTCGACCCTCGCACTTGCCGATGAGCCACGCTTGCTGCCTGCGCTGGTGAAGGATCTCGACAACGATGACGAAGCGAAGCAACTCCAGGCCGCGCGCGAACTAGCAGATCTGTTGCGAAACTCCACCGACGCCAGCGCAGGCCTGGAAAAGCTGCTGGAATCGCCACGACTCGAGAGCAAACTCACGGCGGCCCAAGCGCTGGTCTTGATCGATCCTGCAAACGCTTCGCTACACATCGCCTTGCAAACGTGTCTGACGCAAGGCAATGCCGAGCAGCGCAGCGAAGCGGCCATGTTGCTCGGTGATGCGGGGCCGACGGCGGCAGGGAGTGTGGCCACATTGCTGCCAGCGCTGCAAGATGAAAACGTGGACGTCCGCATCCAAGCTGCCTATGCCTTGGGGGCGATTCGCGCGCAGGCAACCATGGCGGTGCCGGCGTTGATCGCGCGACTCGCCGATCGTGGCAAATCCAGTAGTGGTTCAGGACACACCGGCGCGTTTACGGTCAAGGACGCCGCCTGGTGGGCATTGGGGCAATATGGTCCCGCGGCCACGGTAGCTGTCGTGCCTTATCTCAAGTCGGCGGACGAACGAGAACGCGCGAGCGCTGTATGGGTCATCTCGCGCGGAGGCAAAGCCGCCGAGGAGTTTCTGCCACAGGTCATCGCCGCACTGAACGACACCCAACAAGCCGTACGTGTCGCCGCGATCGATGCGCTCGGTGAACTGCGCAGCTCGCCGGATCGCTCCGTGCCGGCGCTGGCGAAAGTGCTGGCCGACAAGGATTGGCTCCTTCAGCTTCACGCCGCGCAAGCCTTGACGCGCTATGGCGCATCGGCAGCTGGTGCCGTGCCGCAGCTGATTACCGCGCTGGAGGATGCCGATGCTGACGTTCGCGCCGCTGCCGCCGACGCTTTGGCGGCGATAGGTCCCGCCGCCAAAGCGGCGCTCCCTGCTCTAGAAAAACTCGCCGACGATCCCAGCTTCTTCTTTGCCCATGGCACTACGCAAACCGACACCGTGGGCGAACATGTTTCGGCCGCAATCGAGAAGATTCAGCCAAAAACCGCGCAACCCTAAGGAGGCTGTTCTGGGCCAGCAGAACGGCCCACCCCCTCCTTTGGATGAACCTCTATCCCATTGCAAGATCGGCACGCGGCGAGAGAATAACTTACTATTCCCTATTCGGGGCGCGATCCCTGGTGGATAACGAACCGATGCGACTGGCTTTGACGGTCGTTTTACTTAGCTTAACCCTAAGTCCCACAGGCACTTGCGCCGCTGGCTTCGATCAGCTTTCGGGCCTTTTCGACCTGGGACACCTACCGTATTCCGCAGAAAGTCGCCATCGTGGAAAAGCGCTTTATTCTGTTCATGGTCCTGTCGGTGGCGATCATGGCCTCCTATTTGGCGCTGCAATCTTACTTTGCACCCAAAGTTCCCGACCCGGTGGTGGCCGAAAACAAGGTCGATCCCAAAGATCCCGATGAAGGGGAAGCCGCGCCCAATCGCCTCGATGCGGAAGTGGCGGCCGATCCTGATTCCAACGTCAAACCACCTCAAGACCCCACTGACCCCGCGCCGGAAGCTCCCGACGATAAGACGCCGGACGTCGATAACGCCGATGCCGTGCAAGCCGCTCCTCAGCTCTGGGCGACACTGGGCTCCGTTGATCCCAGCAGTCCCTATCGCATGTTGGCCACCTTCAACACGCGAGGTGGCACGATCGAGCGCATCGAACTGGCCGATCCTACTTATCGCGACCTCGATGATCGCACAGGCTACTTCGGACATCTAGCGCTCACCAACATCACCGGCGGCAAAGGTTGTCAGGTGAATATCGTCGGTGCCGGCACGCCGGTCGCGGTGGCGAAAGAAAAGGACGATGCCAAGATCATCGGTCTCGAAGTCGGCGACATCATCACCGGCTTTAACGGTGAACCAGCGACCAATCAAGCATTGCTGGAAGAACTTCGCGAGAAGACGAAGCCTGGCGACACGATCGAATTGGCAGTCACGCGCGGCGATCAGTCGCTGGTGTTTGTCGTCGACATGATTCGCCGGCCATTGGAAGTGATTCGCCCCGAGTTCGAAGTCCTGCCTCCTACCGACCCGCCAGAACAGCATCCGCTCTCATGCTTGCTCACACTCGTCAGCAATCGTCAACTCACCGGCGCGATTGCTCCGCTGACGGTCGATCCACTGCAAGAATCCCATTGGATTTTGAACACGGCGACAGACAAGAACAAGAATTCCGTTGTTGAGTTTTCCTATAAGCTCAATCAAAAGCAAGCCGAAGCGCTCGGT
>JBGSHH010001026.1:0-1790 GCA_041752355.1 Pirellulaceae bacterium
CTTTCCGCCGTCCTACGTCAGCACTCGTGGCGGAGGCGGAAACAATGGCACGCCCGATTCCGTCACGCGCGATGCTGGTCCTGGCTGGGGCTGGGGGACGCTTTTGTTGCCCTATATCGAGCAGCAGTCGCTCCACAATCAACTCGATTTTCGACGTCCTTGCTGGGATAGCGCGAATGCGAACGCCGTTCAAATGCCACTTTCGTTTCAACTTTGTCCGTCTGCATCCGGCGATCGAGGACCCTTCAGCGTGATCAACGAATCTGGCCAGACATTGGCTAAATTCGCCCGTTCGCATTACGTCTGCAATGTCGGACAAGAAGAGCCTTGGGGCTTCTCCATCGACGACTATTCCGAAATCGCGGATGGACCGCTCTATCGTAATTCACCCACCTCGGCGGCCGACATTCGCGACGGACTGAGCAATACGGTCTTCCTGGGCGAACACCACCCAATCCTCAGCAGCAAGACTTGGGTGGGCGTGGTGCCAGGCGCGGCGGTTTGCCCTACGAGTCGGTTTGCGTTCTCTAGTTGTGATCACGCGGCAACGCTGGTCAACGTGCATAGTGGCCCGGCATCGGACGAGACCCCCATGGTCATTCATCCACCCAATAGCCCTGTGTGTCACGTTTGTCAGATGTACGCCGAACATCCCGGCGGTTGCCACGTGCTGCTGGGGGATGGCAGCGTCCGATTCGTTTCCGAGTACATCAATCAACTCACTTGGGCAGCACTCAGCAGTCGCGCTCAAGGAGACATCGTGGGAGCCTATTGATATGTCGTACTGGCAGCGAAATGCCGTCGTTCTATTCTTGCTTTCGCTGGCCTGTGGCTGCGGCGAGGCCAAGATTCAGCCTAACAATCTGCGATTAACCGCTAGTTTACGGACGGCGCTCTCCACACGTAGCACGGAGGGACTACAGCAAAATATCGACGCCATCGAAAATCGTCGTGCCAGTGGCGACATGGGGGAAGACGAATTCGCCGCGTTTCAGCGCATCATCGCGCAAGCCCAGTCGGGCGATTGGGAGGGAGCGGAAAAGGCGACGGTCCGCCTGCAAAAATCTCAGCGGCCGACGCCGGAACAGGTCGAGCGCTTGCCTAAACCGTGAACCTCTGATGATTGCCCCACCGGACACGGCAATTTATGCTGAACCGGTATGAAACCAATGATCGATCGAACATTTCGAATTCTGCTGCTGCTAACCCTGGCGGCATCGCTTCCCCCACACGCATCTGCTCAGGATCTCCCAGGCAAGCTGGTGCTGCGCCGCGACAAAGATGCCACCATTGAGAATGTTTGGCAGCTATCGCCACGGATCTATTCCGGTGGCGAGCCGGTGGGCGAGGATGCATTCAAGCGTCTGGCTTCCCTGGGTATCAAGACCGTGGTGAGTGTCGATGGGGCCAAGCCGGATCTCGTACTGGCGAAACGCTATGGCCTGCGGTATATCCATATTCCCATTGGCTATGATGCCGTGCCGGAGAAGGCGGCCTTGCAACTGACGCGCCTGGTACGTGAGGTCGATGGCCCGATCTATTTGCATTGCCATCATGGTCAGCATCGCGGCCCAGCCGCCGCCGCCGTCGCCTGTGTCGCCGATGGCGCAGTAAGCGCCGCAGAGGCCGACGCGATCCTCAAAAGCATCGGCACGAGCAAAGATTACACGGGGCTTTGGCGGGATGTAGCGGGCTTCCAAGTGCCAGACCAAGACGCCAAGTTGCCGCCGCTGGTCGAAACCGCCGAGGTCGAATCGTTTCCTGCCGCCATGGCGAAAGTAGATCGGCAT
>JBGSHH010001027.1:0-2710 GCA_041752355.1 Pirellulaceae bacterium
AAGTGCGTCCGCTGGTGATTCAATCGCTCTTCATGCGTGTCAACAAGGATCCGCCGTCGCCTGCGGAACTGAACGCTTTTTGCGATCGCTTGAATGACATCACCGCCGCCGGTGGTCAGCTGAAGTTGATCCAGATTTACACCGTCGCGCGTCGTCCGGCGGAGAGTTTTGTGCATCCGCTCACGGATGCCGAAGTCGATGCGATTCGCGATCTGGTCGTCGCTCGTACCGGCCTGACCGCCGAGAGCTTTTATGGAACCGGTCAATAGAGAATTAGGTGCCGCTCATGTTGTGCTCCCGTCGCGAAGCTTTGCAGTGGATGATCGCCAGTGGCTTACTGGTCGGCACGATCGAAGATGCGGAAGCCGCCGAGACTTTGCCGGCGACTGGTGACGAAGTGCCCGAGTTGCAAATCTTCGACGCTTGGATGCGTTACTTCTTACTGCTCAATCGCGTTCCCGGCGGGCAACTTGCGATCACCAAAGCGGGCCAACTCATCTATTCGCGCGGTTTTGGCTATGCCGATCGCGACAAACTCGAACCGGTCAAGCCAACCTCGCTCTTTCGCATCGCCAGCGTTTCCAAACCGATCACCGCCGTGGCGATTATGCAGTTGGTCGAACGCGGCAAGTTGAAATTCGCTGACACGATCGATGAATTGCTAGAGATCGAGCCACATCTGGAACCGGACGCCAAGCCTGACGAGCGCTGGTCGAAGATCACGGTGGCGATGTGCCTGTCGCATACCGGTGGCTGGGATCGCGACAAGTCGTACGATCCGATGTTTCAGCAGGTCAGGGTGGCTAAGTCGCTGGGCGTGAACCTGCCGATTGGCACGGCGGAACTCATTCGTTACATGCGCGGCGCGCCGCTCGATTTCACACCCGGCGAGCGCTACGCCTATTCCAACTTCGGCTACTGCCTGTTGGGAAGAGTTATCGAAAAGGTCACCGGCAAGTCCTACGAAGCCTACGTTCAAGAGGCCGTCTTCGCGCCGCTGGACATCACCGCGCCGAAGATTGGCAAGTCGTTGGTGGAGGAGCGCGCGGAGGGCGAAGTGAAGTACTACGCCTATCACGATCCTCAAGTCATGCCGCTGGTTGGTCCGCACGCTGGCGACGAGAAAGCGAAAGTCGCGCTCAGCTATGGCGGCTGGCCCCAGGAAGTGCTCGATAGCCACGGTGGTTGGATCACCTCGGCCCAGGATTTGGCGCGCTTCGCGGCCGCGTTCGATAAGTCCGCCGAAAATGTCTCCAAGCCGCTACTGCGCGCGGCATCGGTGCGCGACATGTGCAGTCCGCATGCCACCGTGAAACCTGGCGATCGACAAGGTCGCGGCCTCATATCGTATGGCTATGGTTGGACGCTCGGCCGCGAAAACAACGACGATAAGCAACCGATCGTGGCGCACGGCGGCGCGCTCCCTTGCACCGCCGCTTCACTCGTCAAATTGCACGACGATATCAACCTCGCCGTCTTGTTCAATCTGGGACAAGACAAGGATGGTAACTTTTTGGGACGCGGGTTGGATGGCGAGTTAATCAAGCTGGCGCGCAATATCGAGCAATGGCCCGCAACGTAGCCGGATGAGGGTTTAAAACGATCGCCGAACTAACAAAGTACCAGCTCAAACGCCAATGTCGAAAACCCTCACCCCAGCCCTCTCCCACGCGGAGAGGGAGCCCGCAGATCCTTCTCCCCGTGGGAGAAGGTGGCTGAGGAACGAAGCCGGATGAGGGTTTCGCGCGTTTGCCGTCTGGCCCAGTCCTCTCACCCGGGAAGAAGCAGCCAGGCAAAGGCATGCTAGCACCCTTTTTGAGCTAGTTCGCCATCTTCCTCCGCTCTACAATTCGGCCGTCTCTCTTTCGACGCCAGGCGGGAAGCCTGCGCGCGACGCGGACAGGAGGTCACCATGTCATCTCGAATCGATTCTGCCGGCCCAGATGCGCGAACGCCGCGACGCGCCTCATCCCGCTTCCGCAAGCGTTGGCTGATCTTGCCCGCACTCATCGCGTTAGCGTGGTTCGCGCCGGCGATCCTGGCGCTCACGCCGCTCAAGCAAGTCGCCATCGATCGCGCGGTGCCGGAACTCAAGGGACAAATCCACATTGGTTCGACATCGCTCGGCTGGTTTTCACCGGTTGTGGTTCATAATGTCGTTTGGCGCGATGCGCAAGGGGCAACGCTGGCCGAGGTACCCACGCTGCGCGTCGAGCGTTCGCTCTATCAACTGCTCACCATTAGCAGCGATGTCGGCACCATCCGCGTGCAACAGCCAAAACTCTCGCTGGCACTACGCGACGATGGCAGCAACATCGAAGACGCACTCGCGCCGCTCCTGGCTAGACCCACCACAAACGCCGCGAGCCCGGTGCTGATGGTGATCGTGGAACAAGGGACCGCCGACATCACCGACACCACGGGGCAAACCGCCTGGCAGCTCGCGGAACTGAACGCCACGCTCACGCTCCCGCCGACCGGTGACGAACCAGCGCAAGCGAAGTTCACATCGACCATTCACGACGCCACCGGTTCGCAGCATTCCCTCGCCGCCACCTACGCCTGGCATACGCCTAGCGCGCAACCGCTCGCGAACGATCCCGGTTGTACACTCGCGCTGCAATCGCAACAGTTGCCGCTGGCGATACTTCGTCCGCTGGTGCGTCGCGTACTTCCCGGCGCGGAACTCAGTGGCGCATTGACGAGCGAC
>JBGSHH010001028.1:0-5501 GCA_041752355.1 Pirellulaceae bacterium
TTTCTGTCGAACGGAACCGTTTTACTATCACCGACAATGAATGCCTTCGCTGTACCTTCGGCAAACTTGACCGCGTCGTCGTGAGTGAGCGCGAACGGCTTGCGTTCACCGGTATGAAGCACTTTCACCAGTTCACGCGGCTGATCGGGGTTCAATACGAGCAAACAGCCTTGACGCAGATAACCCGATGGATTGTAGGTAAACGCTACGAGTGCCAAGCCGAGAATGTAGCGACGGAGGGCAAGAGTCTTCTCTGGATCTTTTCCGGCATGGAGCAGACGGATTGCGGCGAGGCCCAGCGTGGCATCACGTCGAACGCCGCCGTCTGCAATTACGCCGCCGTGAGTAGCGGTCGCGGGCACATGAACAAAACCACGTTTGGCTAGCGGATTCTTAGTATCGCCTTCCGCCTTGTTCTTCTCTTCTTCGCTGAACACATCGAGTTCTGCGAAATCAACCGCCGGATTATATTGCGCCGAGCGTCGAAGTTCCCGTACATTGAACGCGCGAATCGTTGATGACAGCACGCGAGGAAGTTTCGCTTGCGTGTCGCGGGAATCCCAGACACCGAAGACGAGTGATGTGGGGGCAATCTTGGCCAGCGCCGTCGCATCGCCTTTGAGCACTTCCTTGAACGCAGCCTGTAACTCTGCGTCGAGCGATGAACATCGTAACAGAGCATCACCGGCACGATGCGCTGCTTCAAGAATACTCACTTCCTTATCGCCAGCGGTCACGGCGATTTGCGGAACGAGTTTCGCGTATTTCTCTTCTTTAAAGATTGGCTCGATACGGTTGGCTTGCGAACCAACGCTATCGATTAATGCAACATTCTTCTTGCTTTCGGGATCCGTGTCGATGTTGTAGCCTCCAGGGAAGCCATCGCCTTCGGCGTAGGTGGCGGGGAACAGAATACCGTCGGTTCCCTCGACTGGCATGAGCCACTCACGCAGGACTAGCGCCGCCGGACCATCGGGTTTGAGAAAATCATCGAATTGGTTTAAAGTCGGCATGGATCAAGCTCCTTGGGTAATCGTAAGAGGAGTAGCAGAGCGAAACGCCTTATGTTTCTTCTGCCCAGTTCGAAACCAGTTTTCAAAGCGGTAGCCTCGAGCGTTTGGCAAGTTTAGGCTTCCCGTTGTGGCGGCTAGAATCAGGTTGGTTGGAATCGGAAACGGCCAGGTGAAGTAGTCATAAATCCGCTTTTCATTTGTAAAGGCGGGCCTCGCAACTTGTAGGCCGATTATGCAGAGCAGTTCCACTGCCGGGAATGCAGTGCTTGTCATGCCGAGATCATTTGGTGCAAACCCCACATCCCGAGAATGGGCGTTAGGAGCTCGTCGTGCATCGTAGTAGTACGGCTCCTTCTTTTTGCTTGGCTCGTTTGGGTTCATGACTACTATCCCAATATCAAACAGATTGGACTTCTGGAACCGTTCATCCTTCATGGCCTGTTGCATGGCATAGGCAATACCATAGCTCTCCATCGTGCCTGCCCATACTTTCAAATCCTTTGCGCCGGTTAGGTCTAGCTCCCACCAATCAATGAGCAGCGGACGAAACGGTTTCCCAATTTCAAATGGCGAAGAATACGGATCATCTGCATTGGCGATTTGCAGTTCCGCGGAAACAATCGCTTCGACGAGTTGTTCGAGTGTTCCATGGCACGTAATACAGAACTCGTCTCCCTTCATGAACCAGCCCTCCGACCCGGGCCAGAGCCGGTCGGCAAGCTCAAGCAGGCCGCAGCACGCGAAGAACTGGCCGGGGTTGGTCAGGTCAACGGAGATTTGGATGTCGGGGTGCTTCACTTCACAACTCCTTCTGTATTAGTGTCGCCTGCGCTGGCCAAAGCGTCGGCGCAGCGAAGGAGGTTTTCCAGCCACGCCAAGAGCCACCAGCCATACTTTTTCTGGAGCCTCGCGAATCGGCGAATGGAATCAGTATGGATTTCATCCGAAAGCATTTCGGCATCGGGATCGAAGCCGCCTTTAGGAAAGTGTGGTCGGCCGCGACCGTGATGCGTTGCGATCATGTGCATCGCGAGATCGAAGACCTCGCGATCAATAGGCTTGCCATTGTCGTCGAGCAGTTCTCCGGCGTTGAAGGCGTCGGTGATCTCACGGAGCGAGCCGAACTCGTGTCGATAGCCACGCGGATCGCGCCTCATCTCGCCGCCAGACTTGCCCATTGGTTCGGTTGGCTTGACGAAATCCTTTGGAAAAACCAACAGACGCTGCCAGCGTTCGCGGGTTTTGCCGTGGTCGTGCCAGTCGGCAGCGAGCTCCGCGGCGCGTCGGATGGGGTCATTCAGCGTGAGTTGAAGTGCTTTGATGATCAGATCGGCGAATTTGCGAACCGCGCCGACATGTTCTTCAAGAGTTTGCGGTTGCTGACCTGTTTCCGGCTTCTCGAATCGCGGAATGTAACTGGCAAGCCGGACCGTCTTTTCATCATCCGGTGCAAGTTCAATCGCATACCGTGCAAACTTTTTGGGTTTGGTGGTTCCAGGGGTAAGCGGAGCCGACTCGGCCTCGCCGTCTTCGGGCTTTACGATCTTCTCGCGGTAACGACCACGCACGTCGGCAACGTCAATTTCGTTACGTCGGTCTTTGTGGGTTCCATGTTCGTTCGATGATGGCGTTTCGTCATGCTTGCCAGGCTTTGGCTCGGTGGGATCGAGCAAACCGACTCCGCGACGGATGCCCCCGAAGGCTGCGGGAACAATCACTTCCGCGCTACGGAGGAAAGTATCGGCATCGGCAGAATTGCGGGAAAGGCGATTAATGACTTCGCCAAGTGGGATGACTTCCAGCCCCGCGCGATCAACAATGACAGGGCGCGTTTCAAGTTCGTATTTCTGCGACTCGGAAAGCATCTCCCAACGTTCCTCGAACCAACTCGCAGCGTCACTCGTCTTCACGGTAAGCGTTTCATGTGTGCGGATGCCGTGGGTGTCGAACCACTCTTCAATGTCACTTAAATCGAGATCGGCAAAGCCATCCAGATCAAGTTCAGCACGCCAAGCGATCACCGTTTGAGGCGGTTCCCACTCGGCGATTCCACGCAACCAAGGCTCAACCGGTGGGCGTCCGGGCATTGGCTCAATGATGCTCGTCATGCTCCAGGCATCGAGGAGGATGTCGGTGAGTTGGACCATCGTTGGGGCGGGCGAACAGGCATCTTTATACTTGTCTTTCCAGTTACTTGATTTCAACGCCGCAATGTTCTTGGGGCTGACATCTCCCTTCAAAACACTTTCGAGAAGCTTGAGTGTATTGGCGATAGCAAGTTCGATTCCCTTAAGTTCCTTCGTCTTCATCTGCTCGCGAACGAGAACGACTTTCGCAGGAGTTTTTCCGCGGCGATTCACTCGCCCAAGGCGCTGGATGATCGAGTCGATGGTGGTAGCGTCGCAGACCATATGATCGGCGTTGAGGTCGAAGCCAACTTCACCTGCACTGGTAGAGATGAGGAAACAATTCCCCTGCGACGGGTCATTGTCAGGCTCGAGAAATCGCTGCATAACCCCCCGTTCGTGCTGATCGTCTTCGATGGGCGGGGTAACTAGTTCATCGCGCTCCAGGCCTCGCATCGTACCGGTCAACTGCGCAATTCGTGTCTTGTAGTCTCTGTTCTTCTTTTCAAGAGCATCGCGAACTTTCGTAACCAGCTCCGGTGTTCTTACGAAAACAGCGATGCGCGATCCGGGTTGATCAGTCGCCAACTTGTCCGCTTGGACTGCGATGGCATTGATCGGCTTTTCGGCTTCAATGATCGATAGAGTTTTGGATGCGGCAAATCGCTCGTTGACAATTTCGTCCTTCGCATCTTTACTCGTCAGAATACCCTTGTTATCGAACTGTAATGCGAATGGTTTGGAATCGCTCGAATCGCTGTTCGTGGCCGACATCCGGATGACACGCATCGGCTTTTGGTTTGACTTTTGAAAGGACGAGATCGAAGTGAGAAGTTTCTCAAACGGCTTCGACAAATGTGCTTCATCAAGGACGAGCAGCGAATCTTGACCGAGCATCCCAGCTTGCAGCGGTCTGGACTTGTAGCCACTGCGGTAGCCGGAGAACAGCAGGCCGGAGCCGATGAGGTCCACCGTGCCGATGATGATTGAGGGGCGTGAGGGGTCGCGCGTCCACTCGCGATTGTCGGCGAGTTGACCGCGCAGCGTTGAGATAGCGAGCCGATCTTTGCCAAATCTCGTTTGTAGCTTGATGGCCAAATCCGTGGCCTGATCGACAACAGTTCGGCGATCAACGACGTAGATGAGTCGGCGGGGAAGCGAGACATTCACGTCACGTGCAATGAGCCAAATAGCCATGACCATCGTCTTGCCCAGGCCGGTTGGCAGGTCGATCACCGGTGGAATTTCGCCTTTGGCGAAGTAGTCCTCAAACAGGCGACGTTGCCAACTCAGCGGCGCATGATCTGTCAGTACTTGAAAGGCCGTTTCAAAATTGATCTTACCAGCCATCGGATTGTGTTCCCTACAGAGTCCGTGAGTCATTTCGGAGAGCGACGGCGTTTCTTGTTTGTATCCGAATTCATGGTCTCAATGTTCCTCTCTCCCTTCAACCCATAATTCTCCAAACTCTCCTTCAACATCTCCATCACCTTCGCGCGCAGCTCTTTGGGTTCCAGCACTTCCGCATGGGGGCCAAACGAAAGGAGCCAGGAAGTAAATTCTTCAAACGAAGAGAGCGAATACGTGGCGAGGAGGGTGCCGGAGGGTTCGGGGGTGATGACTTGCGAGGGGTGAAATTGTTTTTCGTGCAAGATGCGGGCGACGGTGGCGGAGAAACGAACGCGCACGCTGACGCGCGGGCCATCGCCTTGGAAAATGCCGAAAGAACCTGCGAGGAATTTTTCGGCATCGAAATCCTCGGGGCGGGTGAACTGCAACAGTTGCGTTTCGACGCTCGAAATGCGATCGACTTTGAAGACGCGAATCATCTCGTGATCGCACGAATGCGCGAGCAGATACAACGCATGGTTGTGATACGAGAGCGCGTAGGGATAAATGTTATACAGCGTGACCGGTTCGGTGCTGCGCAGCGACTGATAGGTGATGACGGTTAGGCGTCGGTCTTCAATCGCGCGATGCAAGTCGTCGATGAGTTCATCTTTGGTCGAGTAGTCGGACAGGCCATGCGTCTTGAGATAAAAACTGGCGGCGAGTTTTTCCAAATGTCGCAGCACCGCCGGCGTGACGCTGCGCTTGATCTTGTCGAAAGCGCTGCGGGCTCCGTAATGAAAATAGGTGCCGGCAAGCGGTTCCAAGAACTGCCGACCGAGATAGAGCGCGGCGGCCTCTTCGAGTGTGAAGGTGAGCTTGAGGAGGTTATCGGCGTTGTGCAAGCTCCAATGTTTGCGGCCGTACTCGCGCTTGGTTTCGGTGAGGGGAACGCCTGCGTTTTGCATGACGACGAGGTCGCGGCTGATGGTGCGATCGCAGACCTGCGTTTCGTCGGCGAGTTGTCGCAGCG
>JBGSHH010001029.1:0-1695 GCA_041752355.1 Pirellulaceae bacterium
CGTTCATCGCCATGGATTCCTATGGGTTCGCCGCTGGGCGAAAGCGGTGGTTATGCCGGTTCGACGGTAACTTGATGCGTTTTGTCGCCCAAGCGAATGTTGTATTTAACGGGGCCAGTAAGCGGCGCGAGTCCACCACCAGGTTTCGTAGCCGTTGATGGCGCGGCCTTGTTGTCAGCCGGAGCGGCTTTCGCAGTCACCGCGGGTCCGCGACTCAGGTTCTTTGGCCCTTCGCTGCGCGCTGCGAAGAATTTCTCCGCCACTTGCGGAAACATCGCATACGTCAGGACGTCTTCGTCGGCCCCATTGCAGCCTTTCAACGCGATGGCCTTGGCACGCAGTTCTTCCCATTCCGGCTTCAGCAGATCGGCAGGCCGTCCAGTAATGGGAGGCTTCTTCGCATGTGCTGCTGCCGCTTCGACGACGGTCGGATTACGCGATCCGATCGTCGTCCCGTAGTAGCCCAACATCAAATCGGCAAATTCACCTGTGAGCGCCTTGTAACGCCCCATCAATACGTTGAACACGGCTTGCGTACCGACAATTTGACTCGATGGCGTCACCAGCGGCGGAAAGCCAGCATCCTCACGCACTCGGGGAACCTCGGCCAAGACTTCCTTGACGCGGTCGCCGGCGCCTTGTTGCTTTAGCTGGCTTTCCATGTTCGAAATCATGCCGCCTGGAATCTGGCTCTGAAAGATCTCCGTTTCGACACCGATGAACTTTGATTCGAACTCGGCATAGCGCGGGCGAACCTGGGCAAAGTGATCCTTGATCTTGAGCAGTGACGCCATGTCCAGCCGCGTGTAGTAGTCGGTACCGGCAAGCATCTCTACCAGCGCTTCGGTAGGGTTGTGACCCGGCCCCAGGCTTAGCGACGAAATACAGGTGTCGACGACGTCGGCCCCGGCTTCAATCGCCTTCATCAAGCTGACAAGCGTGACGCCGGTGGTGGCATGCACGTGTACATGGACGCGGGTTGCTTCGCCACAGGCCTCCTTGATGCCACGGACCATATCGTATGCCGGCTGCGGGCGGAGCAGCGCCGCCATATCTTTGATGCAGATCGAATCGCAGCCGAGGTCGCACAGTTGTTTGGCCATCTCGACAAACGCGCCGATCGTGTGCAGTGGCGATGTCGTGTAACAGATCGTCCCTTGGGCGTGCTTGCCCGAACGCTTAACCGCCGCCAGTGCGCGGCGCAGATTGCGGACGTCGTTGAGAGCGTCAAAAACGCGAAAGACGTCCATGCCATTCTCGGCCGACTTTTCTACAAATCGATCGATGACCGTATCTTCGTAGTGCCGATACCCGAGCAGGTTTTGTCCTCGCAGCAACATCTGTAGTCGCGAGTTGGGTAGCAGTTTGCGAAAAGTCCGCAGCCTCTCCCAGGGATCTTCGTTCAGGAAGCGAATACAGGCATCGTAGGTCGCGCCTCCCCAGCACTCGACACTCCAATAACCGGCGCGGTCAATTTCCTCGCAGATGGGCGTCATGTCCTCAAGTGCCATTCGCGTCGCCAGCAAGCTCTGATGGCCGTCTCGCAGCGCAAGTTCCGTCACCTCAACCAAACGGGCCATGGGAATAAGCTTCCTGCTACTTGATGGTGTAGAGCCATGAGAGGGAGACTTCACAGTATGCAACTGGCGCTCCAATCGCGTAAGGGACAGTTAAACGAGTATCAGGCTCGGTTCC
>JBGSHH010001030.1:0-4207 GCA_041752355.1 Pirellulaceae bacterium
AAACGCACATGGATTTCTTGCGCGAACTGGGCGACTATGGCTTGCCGCCGACACCGCAAGTTGAAGGCTTTCCCTCGGTCGATGCGGCACTGGCTCATTGCGATGTGATGATCGAGAAGATCCCCGAACTGCCATTCGAAATCGATGGCTTGGTGTTCAAGGTCAATCGCTTTGACCAGCGCCAGCGTTTGGGCGCACGCTCGAAAAGTCCGCGCTGGCTGACGGCCTACAAATGGGAGAAGTACGAGGCGGTCACGCGTCTCAATGGCATCACTGTGCAAGTCGGCAAGACCGGCGCGATCACCCCCGTGGCGGAGTTGGAGCCAGTGGAGCTCGAAGGCGTTGTGATTAGCCGCTCGAGTTTGCATAACGCGGAGGAGATCGAGCGCAAAGACATTCGCATCGGCGACATGGTGGTGGTGGAACGCGCAGGCAAGGTGATCCCCCATATCGTGCGCGTCGAAACACACCTCCGCACGACGGACCTGCCGAAGTACGAGTTTCCGACGCAATGCCCCGTCTGTCATTGCGCGGTCGCCAAGGATGAAGGTGGCGTCTACATTCGCTGTGTGAATCCCGCGTGTCCCGCGCAGTTCAAGGAACGCCTGCGCTTCTTTGCCACCCGCAACACCATGGATATCGAGGGACTCGGCGATAAGATCGTCGATCAGATTGTCGATGCCGGCTTGGTCAAGAAGCTCGCGGACCTTTACGATCTGACAAGCGAGCAACTACAAACGCTGGAGCGGATGGGCGCTAAATCGGCCGACAAACTCGTCAAAGGAATCCAAGCCAGCAAGACGCGCGGGCTGGAATGTTTGCTCAATGGCCTCTCGATGCGACACATTGGCCAGCGGGTCTCGCAACTGCTCGCGCAGGAGTTCGGCACGATGGAAGCGCTCCAAAAAGCGACCCTCGATCAACTTAGCCGCGTGAACGAAGTCGGCGACATCATCGCCAAGAGTTTGTTTGACTATTTGCAGAGCGACTTCGGCCGGGAGACGATCGATTCCCTCCGCGCGCATGGCGTTGACATGACCGCCAAGACACAAAAGCCGGTCGGTGGCAAGCTGGCAGGAAAGACGCTGGTGGTGACCGGCACTTTGACCAAATACAAGCGGGACGAAATTGAAGGGCTGATCGAACGCCACGGCGGTCGCGCGTCGGGGAGCGTCAGCAAGAAGACCAGCTATCTGGTCGCTGGTGCGGATGCAGGCAGCAAACTCGCCAAAGCAAAGGAACTCGGCGTGCCGGTGCTGACGGAAGATGATTTTGAAGCATTGTTGGGGGAACCAGCGGGGACAATATGACCGGTGACGACAAGGCGGCGGAGATCGAAAGAGTGGCCCGACTTGCAATGCGGTTTTCACCGGGACAGGGATTAGTAACCGTTGAGCAAATCGCGGACATACATGGCTATGAGGTGTATTCCGCCACAGAAAACCTTAGTTGGCTGTCGCAATTCATAACAATTTGTGCGCATGAGGGTAGAATTTGGCGTATTAATGCAAGTTTTGAATCCGCCGAAGCATTCCTCATTGAAGTTGGGTTTCCGCTGGATAATGAATGGTTCCCAGAACTATTCACGCGTTACTTGCTCACACCTGGTTGGTATATAGTTGATATTCCGCCTGGTTGGTCTGTCACAAAACGCTCGGAGTATGGTTTCCATGAACCACGATTGGAAGACGGCAAGTTTGTCATGTTTTGCGCCAATCGCCTAGAAGGGGAGTATTACTATCGAATAACGATTGACTCCGAATATCACATCACCGTCGAAAAATGGTGTTTCGTGTGTCCGGAAGCATCTTCCGAATATCGACGCTCAATGTGGTCACCTTACGCCAATCGTATTCCGCAAGACGACAAAGCCGCGGAGATCGAAAGTGGGCCCCGACTTGCACCAGGGTTTTCGTCAGGTGAGGGGTTAGTAACCATTGAGCAAATCGCGAACATACATGGCTATGAGGTGTACTACTCCACTGATAGTAATTGGCCGAAGAGTCCGGTGACGATTTGCGCGCATGACGGGAAAACATGGTGGGTTAATGAGAGTTTTGAAGCCGCCGAAGAATTCCTCGTCAAAGTTAGATTTCCGTTGGATGATGCATGGTTTTCGGAACTATTCACTCGTTACTTGAAACCGAATAATTGGTGGGTTTCAAGAACGCCCCAGAAGTTCGATGGCTGGCATGTGCCGCGATTGGAAGACGGCAAGTTTGTCATGTTTTGCGGTCACCGAAACCGCTATCACTCGAAGAACTACCATCGAGTTACTGTTGACTCGGATTATCACATCACCGTCGAAATATTGCTTCACAGGTATTCGGATTTGGAGCCTGAGGAGTGACGGTCGTTTGCTGCCAAGTGGCCGTCCGCATGGGGATTGCTTCCTCTCGGCGTGCCGGTGCTGTCGGAAGATGACTTTGAGGCATTGCTCGGGGAAGCAGCGGGGACAACTTCAACGCCTTAGTAGCCTTCGCTCTTTCTGGGCTGTGGGAGTGCCAGCGACGCTAGCGGTCTTCGACGGCATAATCGCTAAACTTTGCGCAGCCGATTGGATTCGCTTAATCCGCAAGATCGTGAGCGACGATATTTCCCCAGTGGCCAGCCTGAATGCGGCGGAACGTTTTGTACATTGCCATTCCCTCGCCAGCCAGCCTTAGCGATCAACGGATGATCCTTAAAGGCGAGAATTTGTATGCGCTGGATCCAGCAACCATTCATCGTTGCGGCGCTCTTTGTGTCGCCTCTGTTCGCCTGGGGGCAAGAGTTCACCATCGATCCCGGGCTATCCCCGGAGTTCCCCCCTCAGCAACCGCCCGTCGGGATTGTTGCGGGAGCCGACGATCTGCAGTTTACTTCAAGCAGTGTCCCGTCGCTTTCGGTGGAAGAGCGGCTGGCCGGCTTGGAACAGGAACTGAAGAAGCACACCGACGCAGCCGCCAAAAAACAGGCTTCCGACGCGCAAAAGCCTTCCTTTCAAATCGGCGGGCAGTTGCAAGTCGACTACCTCTGGGTGGCGCAAGATCAAGCCAGTCGCGCCACGGTCGGAGATGTGAATGACGAGGTGGATTTTCGCCGAGCGCGCTTCGTGGGACGTGGTGAAGCGTTTGACGTGATCGAGTACATGATTGGCTTTGACTTTGCGCTCGCAGGACGTCCTTCCTTTCTCGATGTGTGGGTCGGGGCGCGCGATCTGCCTTACTTGGGACATTTGCGTGTCGGGCATTACTTCGAGCCGTTCTCGCTCGAACGGCTGACGCAGAACCAACGCAATACGTTCATGGAACGATCCCTGGCTGATACCTTCGCTCCCGCGCGCAATGTCGGCATCGAAGCTTATGATTCGTGGGGTGACGAGGACCGCGCCACCTATGCGATCGGCTGGTTTGCGTCCTCCAGCGGTAACTACGGAGAAGAGTTTACCGATGCCGGCGGTCAGGCGGTAACCGCGCGCACCAGCTTCCTTCCCATTTGGGACGAGCCCTCTGGCGGACGCTACTTCATGCATCTGGGCGCGGCTTATAGCTTTCGTACACCACCCAATGGTAGCTTCAATTTTGGGGCCTTCCCCGAAGCTCGCTCCGGCGCGCCCTCGGCCAGCAACATTCCCCCCTTCGCCGTCACTGGTAACATCGCGGCCAATCACGATCAATTGTTTGGCGTCGAATTCGCCTGGGTCGCCGGTCCGCTGTATGTGCAATCCGAGTACATTGCCGTCCCTGTCGATCAGACCGCCGGCCCCAATCTTTTCTTTGATGCTGCCTACGTCAATGTCAGCTATTTCCTCACTGGTGAGAATCGTACCTACAACAAACTGTTTGGCATTATCGATCGTGTCTATCCCTTTGAGAACTTCTTTCGCGTCCGCTCGGGTGATGGTCCGATTTGCAACGGCAAGGGTGCTTGGGAAGTCGCCGCCCGCTATTCCTTCATCGATTTGAACGACGCCAATATTCAAGGCGGAACGATGCATGACTTCACGATCGGCCTGAACTGGTATCTCAATCCGTTTACGCGCGTGAAGTGGGAGCTTATCCAGTCGAATCTCGACCGTGCTCCTATTGGGGACAGCCAGGCATATATCGCCGGCATGCGTTTCGATATCGATTTTTAGCCCATCACCGACGCTGTCTTCTTCTGTTCTTCATCTCACGTGTGACAGCGCGCCTTCTGCGACTCTGCTTAGCGCATCGCACCACCG
>JBGSHH010001031.1:0-2503 GCA_041752355.1 Pirellulaceae bacterium
TCCGCGGTTACGTTCAACGGGTTTCTACGCCGCGTGCGTAAACTCCCACGAACCCTCATTGTCCATCCACGCGGCATAGAAACCTTAACGTTATCGGTCAACAGCGGTGGTCCCTCGGCCGATTGTTCGCCACTCTTATGCCCCGCGACGACATTAAAGACCTCCGGCGAGAATCTCCCGCCGAGAAAGCCCACAATTCCCGCAGTTAACACCACGAATGGGAATGGCACCTGAAAGCAGAATACCGCGATAAACGCCAATATCGCGATGGCGACCATGACGCCATTTTTCAGCACCCGCTTGCCAATTCGCAGCACAGCATCCGCAACAATCGCGAGCACCGCCGGCTTGAGCCCGAAGAACACGGCCGCCACCAGTCCGATATGCTGGAATTCCGCATACACGATGCTAAGTACCATCAGCAACACAAATCCCGGCAAGATGAACAGCCCACCCGCCAGCAGGCCGCCGCGCGTGCGATGCATTAGCCAACCAATGTAGGTTGCGAGTTGCGTCGCCTCCGGCCCGGGAAGCAACATGCAGTAATTTAGCGCGTGCAGAAAGCGTTCTTCACTTATCCAACGCTTCTCTTCGACGATGATTCGATGCATCACGGCGATCTGGCCCGAGGGTCCCCCAAAGCTCAGCATCGCCACGCGGGCCCACGTCCAAAACGCCTCTCGCCACGAAACGCCATGCTCGGCCGATGCATCAGAGTGGATTTCAGGCATAATAATCAGCGATGCAAAGGCAACGACTAGTGGGCGACAGATGGCGTGAATCATCGGTGGAAAGCCGATTCGCATCAATCCCCGATCGCTCCCTCTCTCGCGGCCCGTCACCATTGTATCTATGATGATGTTTTGGCTACTAACGCTTACCCGCTGCTAACTATGACCGCACCGCTCACCTGTATCACTGGCGGCTATGTGTACGATCCGGCTCACGGCGTCCAAGGGCAAGTACGCGACATCTGGTTGCAAAATGGCAAGATTGTCAGTCCGCCGAGTGATCCGAGTGTTCGCGCGACCTACCACATCAATGCTGCGGGCCTGGTGGTAATGCCGGGCGGCATCGATATGCATTGCCATATCGCGGGTCCGAAGGTGAACACCGGGCGCAAAATGCGCCCCGAACAAAAGCGCGAAGCGGAGCCGGTGTATCGTACGCAAAAGACGCATAGCGGCACGATGGGGAGCGTCCCTAGCACCTTTGCCACTGGCTACAAATATGCTGGCCTCGGCTACACCACCGCCTTCGATGCCGCCGTACCGCCGCTGGCCGCGCGACATGTGCACGAGGAATTCGAAGACACCCCCTGCATCGACAAAGGGTTCTTCGTTCTGGTCGGCAACAATGAATTCGTGCTGCAAGCGATCAAGGATCAAGATCCCAAACGACTCAAGGCTTTTCTCGCCTGGCTCACGGGTGCCGCCAAGGCCTACGCGCTCAAAGTGGTGAATCCCGGCGGAGTCGAAGTATGGAAATCCAAACAAGCTGGCAATGTGAAAGACCTCGATACCGTCATTGATCACTTCAACGTCACGCCTCGGCAGATCATTCAGCAGCTCGCCCAAGCCGCAGGTGAGATTGGCTATCCCCATCCCGTCCATATCCACTGCAACAATCTCGGCCTGCCAGGAAATTGGACGACGACGCTCGAAACGATGAAAGCGCTCGACGGCCATCGCGCGCATCTCACACATATTCAATTTCATAGCTATGGCGGTGGCGACTGCGATGAGGACACTTTCAATAGTAAGGTCGCAGAACTCTCCGACTATGTGAACGCGCATCCGAATTTGACGGTCGATGTGGGACAGATCATGTTCGGCGACACCACCAGCATGACCGGCGATGGACCGCTCGGCTATTACTTGCAAAACGTCTTTGGCACGAAGTGGTTTAGCGCCGATACCGAAATGGAATCAGGCTGCGGCATCGCGCCTATCAAATACAAGAACACCAACCTGGTCCACGCCTGGCAATGGGCGATTGGCTTGGAGTGGTTTCTGCTGGTGAAGAATCCCTGGCAAGTCGCGCTGAGTACCGACCATCCCAACGGCGGCTCGTTTATGAGCTATCCGGAGATCATCAAGTTGCTGATGGACCGCGAGCATCGCCGTGACGTGCTTAAGACGTGCCATGCGTCCGTACTTGGCAATTCGGTGATCAAGGACCTCGATCGCGAATATTCACTTAATGAAATCTGCATCATCACCCGGGCCGCTCCTGCCAAGATGCTTGGCCTGAAAAACAAAGGACATCTGGGCCCAGGTGCCGACGCCGACATCACACTTTACGAACCACATGAAGACAAGCAACGCATGTTCTCGCTGCCGCGTTATGTCATCAAGGCCGGCACGATCATTGTCGAAGACGGCGAGATTCGCGAACCTGTCGAGGGGAAGACGCTCTTCGTCGCCCCCCCGTACGATCCTTCCATTGAAGTCGAACTCGCCGACTGGTTCGAGCGCTATTACAGCGTTCGCTTCCGCAACTA
>JBGSHH010001032.1:0-11759 GCA_041752355.1 Pirellulaceae bacterium
TTCGTAGGTCGGTACTCCTTTACCGACCAGGCGTCGACGACCCATCCGCTGGCACGATGCTCCGGGGACGGATGGGGATATCCGTCCTACGCCCTTACCAGCCCGAAGCGCCAGCGAGGGAAGAGTTATGGTGGCCCCGCCCCAGCGCCGCGGAGATAAATCACAGGCGAATGGCCAAGACGCCGGGGGTTCCATCGGACGCGATATTCCCACACCTCCGCGGCGATACGAAACAAAGACACGGCAGGCTGGAAGCCTACCCCACGTGGGCGGGACGCTCCTTCCTAACTAGCGCTGCGGACTGGTGACGGGTGGAAGGCGGTCGGTGCAGTCCCAGTTCAGCCGCTGATTGCTGACGATCAAAATCGCGAGACAGACCGTGACGCCGGCGACATACAGGGGAACGAAGAGCAGCGTCGCCTCCCAGCTGACGCTGGCCACGATGCCAATCACACTACTCAACAGGCAAGGCAACAAGAACAAGAAATGAACGCCTTGCACCCATGGCGACCGAACACCGCCAACCAGCATGCCGCAGATCGTACTCAAGGTGAGCCCCGGCGCGATCGCGCACACAATCAACAGCACGCGCAGCGTGGTGGCGAGATACTCGCGCTCACCCCACGCTGACAACAGCAGCAGCATCCCCAGCGAAACGACACCCAGGGGGACGCGCACCACCAGCATCTTCGCCACCGCCAGCAACAGCGATGAGCGAGAAACGGGAAACAGCGGATGCAGGCTGCCGCCAGCGGGTTGACGAGCCCACGACCAGATTTCTGCAACTGCGAACATGCCAACCATGACGATCGCCAACAGGAAAAAGTGTCGACCATAGTACAGCGCGCAGGCCTGTTCGATCCCCAGCGCCAGCAAGCACAAGCACCAACTCATCCGCCACGCCTGCGTCCACCATGGCCGGCCACCCCCGAGGAAGATCAGCGCGCGTTGCTCGCGATCCGTGAGCAACCGCCCGACCCAGCGTTCGATGAAGCCATGCGTGGGCCATTGAAACGATTCCCACAGCGCGCCGCTGAGGATGCGCTTCGTGACGCGCTCACGCACTTGTTCGGCGTTCGTTTCTTGTGCGGGGGATTCCGCCGGTGGTGAGGAAGGGAGCTGCCAGCCAAACTCGCGATCGTCGCGAAAACCGCGATCGAATACCGGTTGGCAACTGCCGTTGAATCCAATGATGAATTCCAGCAGCCGCAGGCCGCGCGTCCGCCAAACGATCGCCCACAGCGACACCGCCGCGACCGGCAAAAGAAAGAGCCAGCCTAGCGGGTTATGTTCCAGCACCGCGTAGTTGATCGTGCCGCAGACCCAGCCGGTTGGCAACAAGAACGCGAGCAGTTCCCACTGCCGCGCCAATTCGGGATAAGGTCCCACGAACTCGCTGAGGTAGATGATCGCAGGCGTGCCACCGAACATCAAAAGGATGGCAGCCAAGGCGAAGCCAGAAACCAAGCGGCGCGGAACGAGCGCGGCCATGAGCCACGTCAGCGCCACCATCAGCCAGGCATGCAGCGCCGCCAGGCCCATCAATAGCAACCACTCACGCTGCTCCAACTCCATCGCCAAACTTAGCGCCCAGCCCCAAGCCGCCGTGCCCACGAAGATCAAAGCACCTAGCCCGTAGGTTCTGGTCCAGCCGCCGCGCGTGAGTTGCGCATCGGACAGGGGCCAATAGATGCTAATGCGACACAGTCCGCACCATAAATAATTGCGCAAGTTCGGCACCAACAATAGCCACAGCATCAACCAGAGGGGCGCAATTATCGCGAGAGGACGAAACCTTGCCAGTGGTTCCGGCGTTGGCCCATCACCCAGCGGATGGCGAAACATCTCCGCGCGAATCGCCGGATCGAGTAAAGCCAGGAGCGATAGCAGCAGCGGCAGAAACATCGCAATAAGCAACGCGATCACCGTCGCGATGGCCAGATACGGCACCAACCACCAACGATGGCGACGACGATACTCCGCGCGCATGCGCGGCGAAGCGAAGACCACGTCGCGCGTAGCTTGTTGCAAGCGACGATGCAGGGCCGCGGTAGGCATGGCTTACACGGCTCCCGAACGGAGTTGCGTGAAGAGACGTTCCAATACGCCATTGCCCTGGCCGTTGGTTGCTCCCCTGCCCGCGTGCAAATTCGACACGCGATCGAAAGCATGCACGCGGCCGCCATCGAGAATCAGTACATAGTCGGAGAACTGCTCGGCGAGTTCCAGAATTTGCGTGGTGTATAAAATCGTCGCGCCGCGCGCGGTCGCCTTGCTGGCGTAACGCCGCAGCACGCTATGCCCTTGCGGGTCCATGCCGGCGGCGAAGGGCTCATCCAATAGCCATAGCTCAGGATCGATCGCCAAGAGGGTGGCGAGCGCCGCTTTGTAGGCTTGCCCGCGCGAGAGTCGGCTGATCGCGCATTCGGCCAGCGGCAACAGATCGAGTTCTCCCAGCACTGAGACGACAAGCGCTTCCAGCCCCTCGCGCTCGGCTTCATAGAGCTTGACCAGCGCCGCCAAGTGGCTCAGCGGGGTCGCAGTGGGAAAGACCGGCGGCACATCCGGCAAGAACAGCAAACGCCGCCGCCAATCGAGTCGTTGGCGATCGAACGGCTCGCCATTGAAACGAATGCCCCCGCGCGATGGCACTTGCAACCCGGCCAGCAAGCGGAGCAGTGTCGACTTGCCTGCGCCGTTGGCACCCAGCACGGCGACGACGCACCCCGGCGGGATTTCGAGCGTCACATTTTCCAGTGCCTGCACGCCCCCCAAGTACTTGGACACGTTCTCCAGCGCGATATGCATGATGACTTTCCCTAAGACGAGCGTTGGTGGCTATTCGTCGTGCCGAGGGAAATCTTAGCGGAATTACGTGGGGTAGGCCTTACGTAGGTCGGTACTCCTTTACCGACCAGGCGTTGACGACCCATCCGCTGGCACGATGGTACCGGGACGGATGGGGATATCCGTCCTACGCCCCTTACGTAGGTCGGTACTCCTTTACCGATCAGGCGTTGACGACCTATCCGCTGGCACGATGCTCCTGGGACGGATGGGGATATCCGTCCTACGCAAGAGAAGACACGGCAGGCGGGACGCCTACCCCACGAGGACGAAACCTACTCGTCGTCTTGCTCGCCGAGCCAATGATAGTAGGCGGCCAGGGCGGCTGGCGATTCGTCCGGCTCCCCTTCGCCTTGCTCGCCGGAGTTGAGGGCGGTGATGATCAGGGCGGCATCCAGCGGCGAGAGCAGGTTATCGCCATCGATATCGATGAACGGGGGCGGGTGCGATTCGGCGGTCGGTGGCGGGAGGGTGCTAGGTCCAAGCGCGTTGAGCGCGGTAATCACAAACGCAGCATCGGTCGGCGTGATGAAGCCATCGCCATCGACATCGAGCGGCTTTGCTTTGTTGTGCCACGGTTCGGGAATGTCGGTGACGGTGATCGTCACCAGCGCTGCGTTGGAAGTGCCGTTGCGATTGTCCTTCACGGTGTAACGCAGCGTGTCTGGCCCGTCGTAGTTGATGTGGGGCGTGTAAGTGATTTGGCCGGTGGTGGGATTCACCGTGGCGGTGCCGTGCGTCGGTGGTTGCGTGATGACGACGGTGGTCGGGATGATCGTGCCGCCATCGGGATCGGTATCGTTCGCGAGCGGGTTGAACGTCACATTGCTATCTTCGAGCACCGTGGCGGTGTCGTTATTGGCAACCGGCGGCACATTGGGCGGTCCTTGCACAACGGTCACCGCTAGCGGCGTGGCGATCATGCCGGCGTGCGTGCTGGAGCCTTTGTAGATGGCGGTGATGGTGCGTTGACCTTGCGCGAGTTGCACGGTGAGCTTGGCTTGCTTGGCAGCATCGACCGTCGCAATGCCGAGCAACGTGTGGCCATCGTAGAACTCAACATTGCCGGTCGGTGTGCCGCTGGCCGCTTGCAAGGTGGCGGTGAACGTGATGGGTTGCACGTCGTTGGTAGGCGTGCTGGCGACGAACGAGGTGATGGCGGAGACGATATGCGAGGTGGCGATCGCGCGGGAGAAGTTGTAGGTCGTGCCAGCGGCATCGGTCACCAGCGCCGTGACGAATTGGTAGGACGGATCGGTGATGGTGAGCGCGAATTGAAACTGCGCGATGCCTGAGGCGGGAATCTCCACCGTCCCAAACGCGAGCGGCAGTTGCCCTTCGCCGAAGCCGCTGGGATCGGCCGCTTGATTGCCGTAAAAATCGACGCGCACGGTAGTCCCCGGTGTGCCACGGACTTCCGTGATGACGGTGGCCGTCGTGCCGGTCTTGGTCATCTGGCGAATCACCGCTTGATGCGGCGTGTCGTTGAGATACGACGCCAGCGAGATGCCCAAACCGGTGTTCGCGACGATCGAGTTGCCTTGCAACTTATTGGCAGCGCGCCGTTCTGCACGCGAATGCCGCCCCCTTGGTGGCCCCGAATGAAGTTCACGAACGCGCCGGTCGGATCGCCGATGGTGTTGTCGCTGGCGTCGTCGAGCAAGATGCCTGCGCCGGCGGTGTTGCTATAGGTCGCGCCATTGGTGGGACTGAAGCCGATGATGTTATTGCGAACAAGGTTCTGCGACGCTTGCTCGGTGAGCGCGATGTTGCCCAGTGCGTTGGCGGCGATGATGCTGGCCTGGCCTGCCGCTGGATTGCCGATGTTGTTTTGCGAGGCGTGATCGTGGACCAGAATTCCGTAGCCGGTATTGGGTAGCGCCGCGATGATGTCGCCAGCGAGTCCCACCACATTGCCGATGAGCGAGTTGCTATTGGTTCCAGTGCCGCGCAGTTCGATGCCGTGACCGCGATTGCCAGAGATCAGATTGGCGTCGCCGGTAGCGTTCACGCCGATGAGATTGTTTTGCGAGCCTGCTTCCAGCAACACGCCGACCGGCTGATTATTCACACCCAACGACCCGGTGCCAGCGGCGTTGGTGCCGATGAAGTTGCCTGAGATCTGGTTGCTATTGGCGCCCTGGATCGCCACACCCCACTGGCCATTGCCGGAGATGAAATTGCGCTTATCCGCCTTGCCACCGATGATGTTGGTATTCGCGCCGTCGGTGATCGTGACGCCACCTTGCGCGTTGGCGAGTGCGGCATTGTTGGGGGCTAGACCGATCGAACTGACCGCCACGAGGTTGTGAGTGGAAGTCGCGCCGGTAATGAAGACGCCGGCACCAGCGTTGCCAGCGATGAAGTTGCGGCTGACGGTGCCATCGATGTTGTTGTGGTCGGCGTTGTCGAGATGGATGCCATTGGCACCATTGCCAAGTCCCGCGGCACTGGCGACGTTCGTGCCGATGACTGCGGCGCGGATCGTGTTATTGTCGGCGCCATTGGACAAGCGAATGCCGGCACCCGTGTTGCCACTGATGATGATGCCACCACTGGAGATGCCAATGGTGTTATTCACGCCGCCGCTAATCACCACACCATCGCCGCCATTGGCCAGCTTGGCGTTGCTATTGGCGTTGAGGCCGATGATGTTGCTTTGCAGGGAGTTGCCTGTGCTGGCAGCGCCGAGGATCAGTACGCCGTGCAGCGCGTTGCCGGAGATCAGATTGCCGGTGTTGGCCGCGGTACCGCCGACGATATTGTTCGCGGCGTTTTCGATGACCACGCCCTGACCCGCGTTGGGGATAGCGGCGGAGCCTGCGCCATTGGTGCCGATTTTGTTCCCTTCGAGTCGATTGCCTGTGGCGAGCGAACCTTCGACAACGATGCCGCTGCCGCCATTGCCGCTGATGAGATTATTGAGCACGAGATTGGTCGCGGACGTCGCGCTATTGCCATCGATCAACACGCCATCGTTGGTATTACCGAGGTTGAGTGTGCCATCGCTGCCGATTTGATTCCCTTCGACGCGATTGGTGCTGCCGACGATCGTGACACCGCTCGCGGGACTTTGATAGATATTGTTCCCCAGGACGATGTTGTTATCGCCGGTGATCGCGATCCCCGCTTGCGAAAGGGCATTGGTCTGCAGCGTGGCGCCGTTGCCGACGATCACCACCATGCCACCTGTGATCGAATTGGTTTTGACGGTGGCGGTGTTGCCGGTGATGCGCAGCGCTTCGCCTGGGGGCGAGGTGAAGAGGTTGTTCTGCACGCTCGCGTTGTCGCCAGTGATGACGAGTCCGCCGTTGGCGAGTTTGAGGTTGGTGACGCTGCCGCCGGCGTTGAGCGTGAGCAAGGTGTCGTTCAGATCGACATCGTGCTGCTGGCCATCGATGTTGACGGACGCGGTAAACGTCACGCCACCAAACGCGCCATCGATAGCGAATTTGACATCGCCGCCGCCATCGGCATTCACACACTGCGCGGCGGCAGCTAGCGTCACTTGCTCGCCGGGCGTGATGAGATCGACATCGCAAACGCCATCCTCGGGATCGGCATCAGGCGAATCGCCCAGGACGTTGACGATGTAGGTCGCCATCACCTGACGGGCTTCGAGCCTTTCGACACGAAGCTGGCGCGAGCGACGCTGGCGGCGAACAGTAGGGGGACGAATCATGGCAAGCAGGCTTTCACTTCGGCGGGGGACCACTCCCAAGAGTGATGCGAACGGTACCGATTATGCTTGCTCGTAACGGATTTGTCAGCGTTTTGGTGGGATTTTGCGGAGGAGTCGGCCCTTTGCCCGCCCCGCCCGCCACGCGCCGGCCAAATCCACGTAATCCCTACGGCTGGATTATCCGATAAAGACCAACGCCAGGGCGATCGCGGCGGAAACCGTGCTAGCCCCGCGACGCTAGCCCCACGCCGCCAGCCCAAAAAACTGAAAACAGTGGCGTAACCCGCAAAAATTGGCGCATCCACAATTGTCAAAGCAGGTTAGAATCGCGGGCTGGCAGGAAGCCGCTGTGCCGCGCACGGATGCAAAGGTACCCAGGATGGAATCTCTCCAGCAACTCGCGCTCTATCACGCGATGGCGACTGCGCGCCGACTGGAGTTGGTCGAGCAAGAACTCGTGGCGCGCGGCGAAGCCTTCTTCTATGTTTCTAGCGCCGGTCATGAGGCCAATGCCGCGCTCGCGCTGCATTTGACTCCCAGCGACTGGTTGCATTGCCACTATCGCGACAAAGCGCTGCTGATTGCGCGTGGTCTGTCGCCCAAAGCCTTTCTCGATACGTTGCTTTGCAAGCAAGAGGGACCCTCGGCCGGTCGGCAGATGAGCCCGTTCCTCTCCGCGGCGAAGCTGAACATCCTCCCCATGACCACGCCGGTCGCCAATCAAGGCTTGCAAGCCTGTGGTGTGGCGGCGGCCGTCAAGCAAGACCCAGCGCGGCCCATTGTGTTGTGCGCTTTGGGGGATGGTTCGACCCAGCAAGGCGAGTTTTTGGAAGCCGTGGCCGAAGCGGTTCGCAGTGAACTGCCGGTGCTGTTCCTCGTCGAGAACAATCGCTGGGCGATTTCGACCTCGACCCCCGGCAAGACCTTTTTCAGCTTGCCGACAGGTCCCGCCTCGGACTTGTTTGGCGTGCCGATCGAAGCGGTCGATGGTCGCGATGCGGCCGGCGCGTTTGACGCCTTTGGCGAAATCGTCCGCCGGATGCGCGACGCGCGTCGCCCGGCCATTGTGCTGTTCGATGTCGAACGCATACACAGCCATACCAATGCCGACGATCAACGCATCTATCGCAGCGCGGCGGAAATCGCCCAAGCAGCGCAAGCAGGCGATCCCCTCGCGCGTTATCGCCAGTACTTGCTCGCCCATGGCGTGAGCGCGGCAACGCTTGCCGAGATCGACGAACAGATCGCGGCCGAACTCACGCAACTGGAACAAGCGTCCGTCAACGGCCCCGAGCCGCAACCAACCTACACCGCCAAGCAATCGATCCCGGTCGAGCTTTCGCATCCCGCCCGTGAACGGCGCGGCGCCGAAGGAGGCACGCGCCTGACGATGCGCGAAGCACTCCGCGATGTCTTGCATCATCATTTGCTCACCGATGAACGTGTGACGCTGTTGGGCGAGGATATCGAAGATCCCAAGGGGGATGTCTTTGGTGTGACGCGCGGGCTCAGCACGGAATTTCCCGAGCGCGTGAAGAATTCCGCCCTCACGGAATCAACCATTCTCGGCACCGCCATCGGCCGCGCGTTGACCGGCGAGCGGCCCGTAACCTTCATTCAGTTTGCCGACTTTTTGCCCCCCGCACTCAATCAATTGATGTGCGAATTGGGAACCATGCACTGGCGAACCGCCGGTGATTACTCCGCGCCGGTGATCGTCATGATCGCTTGCGGTGGCTACCGTCCCGGCTTGGGTCCGTTTCACGCGCAAACGCAAGAAGCCATCCTCGCCCATACGCCAGGCATCGATGTCTTCATGCCGTCCAATGCGGCCGATGCCGCAGGCATGCTCAACGCGGCGTTCAAGTCGGGCCGGCCCACGCTGTTTTTGTATCCCAAGAGTTGCCTGAACGATCCGGCCGCGACGACGTCCAGCGATGTCGAATCGCAACTGGTACCGCTGGGCACCTCGCGCAAAGTGCGCGCCGGACGCGATCTGACACTCGTCGCTTGGGGCAACACCGTCAAGCTCTGCGAACAAACGGCCATCGCGCTGGAGCAAGCAGGCATCGAAGCGGAAGTACTCGATTTGCGTTCGCTCTCGCCTTGGGATGAGAAGTCGGTGCTCTCTTCCGCCGAGAAGACCGCGCGGTTGGTGGTCGTGCATGAAGACAACATCAGTTGCGGCATTGGCGCGGAAGTGCTGGCCACGGTGGCGGAGAAGTCGCGCGTGCCTGTCGCTATGCGCCGCGTCGCGCGGCCTGATACTTACGTGCCGTGCAATTTCGCGAATCAGTTGGATGTCTTGCCATCGTTCAAGAGCATCCTCACCGTGTGCGCCGACTTGCTGAATTTGGATCTGTCGTGGATCGCGCCCCCGAGCGAAGAGCAAGGCTTTGCCACCATCGAAGCGATTGGCAGCGGTCCCGCCGATGAAACAGTGATCATCAGCGAATGGCGCATCAAGCAAGGCGAGGAAGTCTTGCGCGGGCAAACCGTCGCGCTGCTCGAAGCGACCAAGAGCGTCTTCGAACTTTCGGCCTCCAGTAGCGGCACGGTCGACAAGCTCTTCGGCAAGGAAGGCGAAACCGTGCCAGTGGGTTCGCCGCTGGTGCGTTTGCGAACGCTTTCGATTGGTCAGCGCAAGAAGCCGGTCACGTACGAGAATCCAGGCAAGCCGGTGCTGGTGCGTCGTCCTTCAAGTGTGACGATTCATCTGCCGCGACGCGACACCGAACGCCGCATGTTCGAAGTCGGCATCTCCTCCGTGGCCGCCGTCTCCGGCAGTCGCCTGGTGACGAATGAAGAATTGCTGCGCTACACCTCGGGCCGCACCAACGAAGACATTCTCCGCCGCACAGGCATTCATCAACGTCGCTGGGCCAGCGGCGATGAGAACGCCGTCAACATGGCGGTGCGGGCGTGTTGGCAATTGCTGGAACAAGAGCGGTTGCTCATCGACGACATCGACCTGGTGATCTGCAGCACGACCAGTCCCACCTCGGTCACTCCTTCGATGGCTTGCCAGGTGCTGGCAGGCATCGCGCAAGGTAAGACCAGCGCGATGCTGCAAGCCTATGACATTAACGCCGCATGCTCTGGCTATTTGTATGCCATGCAAGCTGGCTACGATTATCTGCAAAGCACGCCGCATGGTCGCGTGATGGTGGTCACCGCGGAAGTCCTCTCGCCGCTAGTCGATCCACACGATTTCGATACGGCCATTTTGTTTGGCGACGCCACCAGTGCGACGATCCTCTATGGCGAAGCACATTTCGAGCAATCCAAAGCCCGTTTGTGCCGTCCCGATCTATCCGCCAAGGGCGAAGACGGCAGCACGTTGAGCGTGCCGCTGCGTCACGAAGGCTTCATTCAGATGAAGGGGAAGAAGGTCTTCACCGAAGCGGTCCGATCGATGATCGCCAGTTTGAATCGCGTTTGCCATCAACAGCAACTCACGGTCGATGACCTCAACCTGATTGTGCCGCACCAGGCCAATCAGCGCATTCTCGATGCGATTCAAAGCCGCATCCATCCGCAGGTGTACAGCAACATCCGCGAACACGGCAACACTTCCAGCAGCAGCATTCCGCTCTGTCTGGCCGAAGTGCTCCCCACCCTCAGCAAAGGCAACCGCCTCGGCCTCTGCGCCTTCGGCGGCGGCTTTACGTTTGGTGCGGGTATTCTGGAAGCGGTGTAAAAGCGATTGCCCCTCGCAATTCGTAAGACGGACCTCCTGCTCCGTCCCTCTTCGCTTTTTGGCGACTGCTCCGCGTTTCGGCGGGGTGGCACTGGAGGCGTTCTAAGTGTGCATTTTCCGTGTGCCACTGGCGTTTCGCCAGTGCTGAGCCGCGAGTTCGGTATCCGTGATCGTTGATCGAAAAATATCGGTCGCGGATTCCCAAACTTTTTGAACCAAACGTCGTCGCTGCGGGATGATCCATCCGTCGAGCGACCGTGGTCATCCTAGCCTACTCGAACTCCTCGTCGAAAACCGGTGTGGGAAATCCATCGACCTGTAGGTGACATCAGAGTTACAGCTCAGTTCACACTTTGATCCCCACGATAACAAGGTTCTGGGCGATTCGGCCAGCTGTGACAATGGAGTGTTCGCGCGCTGTTCGGCACTGGCGAAACGCCAGTGGCACACGGAAAACGCCGCCTGTGCCACCCCGCCGCGCTCCACGAAAACCACCGCATTTCACCAGCCCGCTCCCATTCGAAAGCCGTGACCAACCTGGGTTGGTTCGGCTGAGGCGAACGCTGTTAAAGTCAAATTATCAAAGATCTACCGCTCGTTCGTCTTATTGCACCATACGCCTTGTATGCTCCTATTCAACAGCAGTGGTTTCCTCGACGATGATCGCACTCAATTCTCGCAATGCAACGTCGTCAACGTGCGGCCGAAGACGAATAAACTTTCCGTCGTCACTTACTTCAAGTAGCTCATCCCATGGCTGTTTCACGGATGCATTGGCCAGCTCTGTGTACGCCGCGTACGCATGCAAAGGCACCTGTCGTTCGCCTCGTATTCCACGCTCGATGAGACTTCCTACCAGCGTCGTGGCGTTCTGCCCAACTTCATCGGTAACAGTAAGCCATGCACGCCAAGCATCGCCCGGTGCACCGTAGAATCCCGCATACACCGTCCTGATTGCTGATCTAAGTTCGTTACTGATTACCATGGTTCCACCGCATTGTAATGTTTCAAAATGTAGTCAATGAGACTTCTTCCACCGCCATGTGCTGGGACGCCATTAACTAGTCTCTCGGCTCTAAATGCTCTAAGCTCCAACTTGAAAGTCTGAAGAGGAGTCATCGCGCGAATCGAAGGTGCATAGTGCTTTCCTCCGACTTTCGAGAAGACACCACCTACGCCAAAATCCATTGCATGTGTCCCTTCATGGACAAAGTCCCGCAAGATCATGTCTCCTCTCGATCGGCGGGGTGGCACTGGCGGCGTTCTAAGTGTGCGTTTTCCGTGTGCCACTGGCGTTTCGCCAGTGCTGAGCCGCGAGTTCGGTATCCGTGATCGTTGATCGAAAAATATCTGTGGCGGATTCCCAAACTTTTTGAACCAAACGTCGTCGCTGCGCGGATGTTCCATCCGCCGAGCGACCGTGGTCATCCTAGCCTACTCGAACTCCTCGTCGAAAAATGGTGTGGGAAATCCATCGACCTGTAGGTGACATCAGAGTTACAGCTCAGTTCACACTTTGATCCCCAGGAT
>JBGSHH010001033.1:0-8358 GCA_041752355.1 Pirellulaceae bacterium
TACGCAGGTCAAGCACTACAAGCCAATTCGCTGACGAATCTCGACAATGCCAATGACGGCTTCTACACCTTCACCGCGGCGGGCAACACGTTTACCGGCTGGGTCGACAACGACGGCACTGATTCGTGGCTCTTGATTGGCCGCGGCCGTGAAGGTTGGGAATTCGATACCGATGGCCAGGGAAGCATCAGCGCCGTTAGCCAGGGCCTCGGCACGTCGGCCGCGTTCGCGCCCGCCGCTTATACCGACGCGATGGTGAACGATCTGTTGGCCCAAGCGGGTCTAACCAACACCAACGTGGAGATCCGTCTGCGACGTGCAGCCAACACCACTGGCACCCTTTGGCAAGAAGATCGTTGGAGCAATTTCCCGACGGCCAACTTCACCTTTGATTTTGATCAGGGTGCCAATGGCATCACTCCCGTGACCACGCAAATTGGCGCGGTCCCAGCGAACGGCTGGGGAGCGGTCGGGCCAGTGGCTGGTCAAACACGCGATGTCGATCTAGGCGGCAACAGCCAGAATCGCATCTTCACCTGGGCGTGGGCCAACCACAACAATCGTCAAGGCTTCAGCTATGGCCAGGCAATCGACGCGGTAACAAACAACGACCCGGCTAACTTCCTCTGGGAATTCAATGGCGAAAACCATGCGATTCCTTACACCGAAGTTTACCTGCGGGCCACGAGCACCGTGCCGTTGGCTCCCAACAACAGCCTGTTCAAGTCCGGTGCCGGCACACTCACGCTCAATAGCGGTGGCAACAACTACAACAACGGCACCACGATCAGCCAAGGGACGGTGCTCATTGGCCATCCCGATGCGTTGGGGACCGGTGCGGTGACGATCAACGATGCCAGCACGGGCGCGAACAACACGGCGCTGCTCGCCACGTTTGGCAACGCAGGCAATGCCATCGACAACAACATCACGGTTGCCAATCAAGGCTCTGGTACCACCTTGATCGGCAGCACGTCATTCAATCCCGGTTCGATCCCCACGCTCTATGCTGGCACGCTCACGCTGAACAAAGCCACCACGCTCACCGCGGGCAACACCGATCGCACCACCTACACGAACGTGATCAGTGGCAGTGTCGGCACGCTCACCGTAACCGGCGGCGCGCGAACCACTTGGGAAGCCAACAACACGTTTGTGGGCAATGTCAACATCACCGGCGCGGGAACGACCTTGCAAGTGGGTGGTCCAGCTGGCAATCAAATCCCCGACGCCTCAGATGTTACGGTGGGCGCCAGCACCTTGCTCACGCTCAACAACGACGGCGAAGCGATCAATGGCCTCAATGGTAGCGGCACGATTCAAAACATCGTCGGCAGCAACACCCTCACCATCGGCTCAACTGGTGGCGGCGGCACTTTCAGCGGCGCGCTGAACAATGATAGTGGCACCCTCACGCTCATCAAGAACGGTGGCGGCGTGCAGTACATGGACGGCGCGAGCAACTATACCGGTCTGACCACCATCAACGGCGGCTACCTCGTCGCCCGCAACAACTTATCGCTCGGCTCCAATGCTGGCGGCACCGTGGTTAACAATCCCGGCACGCTGCAATTGGAATTCCTCACCGGCAATGTGGCGATCGCCGGTGAAGCGCTCACGATCAATGGTTTGGGAGTTGGCGGCACGCGCGGGGCGCTGGCCAATTGGACCGGCAACAACTCGTTCAGTGGTCCAATCACGATCGCCTCCAATAGCACGGTCTACGTGCAGTCAGGCAATCTCGATCTCTCGGGCGTGATCCAAGGGGCAGCGGGACTCATCAACACCAAGATCGGCGGCGGCGACTTGACCTACTCCGGCAGCGTCTCCAACACCTTCGCCGGCACCACCATCCTCGACCTGGGCAATCTTTACCTAGGCAAGAGCGGTGGCGCGGTTGCCATTGCTGGACCGATCCAAATGGGTGGCGGCAACGCCAATCAACCCAACCTGCGGATGCTGGCTGCCAATCAATTCGCAGCAGGCGTGGTCATGTCCGGAGTCGCCGCGCAAACCCTGCATGCGCGATTCGACTTGCAAGGGTTCGATCAAACGCTGGCCGGACTCGTCAGCCCCAACTCGTTCCTGGTGGTGCAGAATGAACGCCTAGGTGGCGGCGGCACAACCCAAGCCGCCACGCTTACGCTTAATGGCAGCGGCAATTACACCTTCGCCGGCGGTTTCCTCCGCGACGAAGACGATGGCGGCACCACCTTCAAGCTCAACCTGCTCAAGTCCGGCACAGGCACGCAAACGCTGAGCGGCAACAGCGTCAACTACACCGGCACCACCACCGTTAATGGCGGCTTGCTGCGACTGGTCGATACGCGCAACTTCCGCAGTTCGCTCGCGATCAGCGCGCCTGGCGTGTTGGAAATCAATTCCTCGATTCCCTTTGCCACGCGTTGGAACTATGGCCAAGCCATCTCCGGCAACGGCACGATCAATAAGACCGGCAGCGGCGTGTTCGGCGTCACCGGCGCGAACAGCTTCGCCGGTCTGCTGCAGATTCAACAAGGGATGATCCACAACGACAACCTCACCGCGAACTGGAGCGGCAGCACTGCCGATGTCAACATCGCCAGCGGCGCGTTCCTCGACCTCCGCGGCAACCACATCACCATCGACTCGCTGACCGGACCAGGTAGCGTCATCAACAGCTACGGCAACGGCACCAACCTACTCACTATCGGCGTGGCCAATGGCTCCGGTGCGTTCGACGGCACCATCAGCGGATCCGGTTCGGGGGCCGCTGGGGACGGCAATGGCCGCACCGCGCTGACCAAGGTCGGAGCCGGGGTCCTGACCCTCAGCAATGCCAGCACGTACTTGGGACCGACGGCAGTCACCAGCGGCACCTTGGGGGGTGACGGCTCGATCACCAGCCCAATCTCGGTAAGCAGCGGCGCGACGTTGTCGCCGGGTCTGACCATCGGTGACTTCGCCAGCGGCGATGTCACGCTCGCCAGCGGTGCAATCCTTGCGGTGCAACTCAACAGCACCACCCCGGGGACCGGTTACGATCAACTGGTGGTCAACGGCGCGGTGACCATCAATGGCGCGACGCTCACTGCCACGCATGGCAGCGCCGCCGCGTTGGGAGACGTCTTCCGCATCATCGACAACGATGGCAGCGATCCGACCGTCGGCCAGTTCAGCAATGGCACCACCGATGCGAACTATCCCGCCTCCACCGATCAGATCATCACCATCAGCGGCGCACGCTACTACCTCACCTACAACGATCCGCTGGCGCGCTTCGGCACCGGCAACGATGTGGCGCTGATTCGCAATCGTGAAGCGACGGCGGTCAACGATACCTTCGGCCCCATGGTGCAGAACGGCCTGCTGACCGGCAATGTGAAGACCAACGATATCGATCCCGACCGCGACGGTTTAGTAAGCGTCTCCGTGCAGGCGGCGCATGGCACCGCCACCATTCTCGATCCACTGACTGGTACCTTTACTTACCAGCCTGATATCGACTTCATTGGCACCGATACCTTCACGTATCAACTGCTCGACGGCGAAACGCCGACCTTCGCGACCGTCACCATCACGGTCAGCAACATCGTGTTGAGTGGCGGCACGCTGTATGTCAGCGGCTCCAGCAATCCCGATCGCATCATCCTCTCGCCTGGCAGCGGCGGCGGCGTCTTGGTGCGTTACAACACCCTGCAAACTGGGCCATACAACGTCGCCAACGGTATTGTGGTCTACGGCAATGGCGGCGACGATATCATCACCAGCAGCTTGACTCGCAGTGTGACTCTCTACGGCGATGATGGCAACGACTATCTCACTAGCGGTGCGGGGAACGACACGCTGGACGGCGGTGCCGGCAATGATCGTTTGCTCCCCGGAGCCGGCAACGACGTGCTCTTGGGTGGCGACGACAACGATACACTTACCGCGGGTGCCGGGAACGACCTGCTCTATGGCGATGCGTATCTGGATCATACCGGCGCATTCTTCAGCGAAGGGTCGACACCGGGTCGCGACATACTCAGCGGTGAAGCAGGCAACGACACGCTATATGGCGGCAGTCTCGGCGACACGCTCAATGGCGGACTCGGCAACGACTTCCTGCGCGGCGGTGAGGGGGATGACACACTCACCGGCGACGATGGCAACGATCTCCTATTTGGCGACATCGGCAACGACAAACTCTATGGTCGGGCGGGCCGCGATGTGCTCATCGGTGGCGACGGCAGCGATACGCTTTTAGGTGGCACGGGCTCAGACTTGATGTACGGAAGCGATCTGCTGGACGACAGCGACGCCACCGTGCTGGCCATCGCTACGCTCTGGTTCAATCCCGCCACGCAAGCCAGCGCCATCACTTCGCTAGCCAGTGATGCCTTCGACGATGGTGTTGGTGATTCGCTCAACGGTGAAGGCGATGCCGATTGGTATCTGCTCTATCTCCTCGACAGCCTCACGCTTGCCTCGGAGAAGAACAACCCCAACAAGGTGATCAACCTGCCGTAAGGGTCGAGCTCATCCGTCAACCCAATCGCGGCGAAATGGACTGCATTGAACGATGCAGTCCATCACTGGCAGGAAGCGCGCGGCGCTGTCGCGCTGCTTACCGCGCGGGGACTACAGTCCCTATCGTGGCGATGCTAAGCTGATTCGCGATGAATCAACCTTCCACCTGCACCCGCCTCTCCGCTACGCGAAAGGACCAGCCCCGATGAGCACACGCATCCTTGGATTGTGTTCGTTACTCGTTTTGATAGCTGGCGCGAATGTCTCCTCCCAGGAGAAGCCGGCAGCCGAGAGCTACTTCGAGCAGGAGGTGAAAGAGTCCAATCCATTGCGAACCGAGCAAGCCCAGGAGCTCGAAGACTATATTCTGGCCTTGAAGCAGGATGATTCGCGACTGAAGAAGTTGTTGCCAAACGATTATTCCTCGCCGGCGGCCTTTGAAAAGTCGGCCGCACGCTATCGCGTCGAGTTTTGCGAAAGCATCGGCTATCCACCGCCGGGCGATCTGCCGAGTGACACCGCCACATTCGACAAACTGGGCGAAGACAACATTGGCACCTACTATCGCGTCAAGATCGCGATCCTCCCAGGTGTGCGTGCCGAAGGAATCTACATTGTTCCCAAAACGCTTCAAGCCAACGAGAAAGCACCGCTGGTAATCTCGATGCATGGGGGTGGCGGCTCTCCAGAAGTGGCGTTGTTCAAAGGTGGCGCGAACTATCACGACATGGTGCGCGGCGGTGTGAAGCGAGGATACGTCGTCTTCGCCCCGCAGCATTTGTTCTCGGCGGAAGGCTTCCCCAAGGATGTCCGCAATCGGACCGATGAACGGCTGCGGTTGGTCGGCACTAGTTTGACGGCAATCGAAATCGCCAAGATTTCGCGTGCACTGGATGTGCTCCTCAAACGACCGGAAGTCGATGCTTCGCGCGTCGCCATGGTGGGGCTATCGTATGGAGGCTATTACGCACTCGTGACGCCTGCAGTCGATACTCGCATCAAAGTCTCCGTTTGCAGTTGCTACTACGGCGTGCAGGAAAGCCGTTACGCGCGCGACGAGCTTTCGATTCCCAGCGATTTCAAGTTCATGGATCGCTTCACTCTCTTTCGCGATTCCGACATTGCCGCTCTCATCTGCCCGCGCGCATTACAGATTCAGGCTGGCAGTCGCGATGGAGTCGATCATCGCGATGGTGGCAAGCCGCTCGCTCCCCAATCGGCTGCATACTACGACAAACTGGGGCTGAAAGACCGCTTCGAACACGTCATCTTCGAAGGGGGCCATGAGTTCCACGACGCCACCGCATGGGAGTTCGTGAAGAAGCACTTGTAGCAGTAACATCGCGCGCAAAAACAACGGCCGTGATTATCACGGCCTTTGTTGCGTTGTAATCTCGTTGAACACATATCCGCCGAGAGTCGGCGGGCCCATCCACGCGCGTAGCAACTTTAGATATCGTACAGTGTCGATCACCCCTTCCCTCTGCCGCTACGAATGCATCACATCTTCGCTATTTATCTGGAAGCCTTTGCCGGGCATGAGCAGTTGCAACAGCGGCTGCTGACCGTGCTTGTTGCACTGCCTGGGGAAGTGCAACGTGACTTTCTCGACGATCCACGATTTCGCGTCGCGATGGAAGACTATATCCCTGGCAAGGGTTGGCGGCTTTGGATGGATAGTCCTGGGCCGATCGGGAACGGCAGTCGCCTGGTGGTGCTTCGCGCTCGTTTGGGTGAGTGCTCGCGGGCGTTCGCACACTACGTCATCGCGCACGAGTTCGCGCATGCCTATCTGCGGAATGGTCCCTGGGAAGAGATTTTGGATGCCGAGGCCGCTGCCGACGCACTCGCTCTCCCCGTGCCAGACCCTCTTCGAACCTTGGTACCCCTTTTACTGGTTGCGGCACGTCCACAACGTGAGACGATTGGTTACCTGCAGCGATGCCGGTGATGACAGCAACAGACAGTGTTGGAACAGGATCGAGCAACTTTGCTTTATGGTGCGATACCGTAAAATTTGATGGCATTGTCATGCAGAACCTTGCGGGCCAGTGACGGTTCCATCTCAGCGAGATACGACTTGGTCAAGTTAATGACAGATGCGTAATCACCAGTGAGTGTGGTCACCGGCCAGTCGCTGCCGTAGAGCAAGCGATCTTCGCCAAAGCATTGCAGCGCCATATCAATGCTTGGCTTATACGAGGCAAGCTCCTTGGGTGCCGGCTGTTTCTGATATCGACTATAAAGCGCCGACAGTTTGCAATATACGTTTGCGCGTTTGGAAACCGCCTGGAAGTCTCTCAGCCACTCTTCGTCGAGTGGCCCGCCGTTTAGTTTCATGCCGCCGAGGTGGTTGAGCATGATTTTCAGTTCGGGGACGCGTCGGGCAATCTCGTCAATATCCGCCAGAGAGTATTCTCCCACCAGGAAATCCACGGTGCGCCCCTTCTCGGCTGTCAGTCGCAGATCGCGCAGCAACGCATCCGTCAGTCCCTTTTGGTAGCGACCTGACAGACGATATCCAACATAACGCTTGTCTTCGCACAGTTTCGTAAAGAGAGGCGCGAAGGCATCGGTGCCAATGGCCAACGACAGGTTGCCGACGACTCCGCGGTAGAGCTTGGTATTGTGCGCGGTGACATCGAGATTCCATTGATTGTCAACAAGTGCTTGTCCCGACAGCACTACCACGACCCCTTCGACACCATTGGCTTCACACGTCGGAGCATGTGTTTTCGGGAGAAACGACTGAAAGAGTTTGATATTGTCCTTGCGCGGCCACGTCATTTCGGGACGACTGATGTCCCACAAGTGTACGTGGCAGTCGATGACTGGCACCACTCCGCGATCAATAGCGCGAAGCGTTGGCACCATGGCAAGCAACGCGACAGCCAAGGCAAGACATCGACGCAACATGGTCCATGATCCAACAATGGCGGGAAATTCACAGGTAGCGCTTCGCGCTAGTAAGGCTACCACATCGCGGCGGCGAAGGTACTACTGCTTATTCTTCATCAACTCGACCATCGCTTTGCCCATCGCCTCGCCAACGTTCATGTAGGTCTCGGCGTTGCCACTGTAATGGCTGTTGGACGCGCCTCCCATTGACAGCGGATGGGTATAGACGGTGGCGACGTTACCCTTGAACTGCGGATACTTGCCTGACTCGCCGTCAACAGCAAGTTGAGCGTTGAGGATCAGACCATCGTTCCCCTCGGCAACCCCCTTCTCGGACTGACCAAGCGTGGCGCAGACGAACTTCGCGTTGGGCGCATCAAAATCCTTACGCAGCTGCTCGATCAAGTACACAAGGTTCTGCTCGTAGTGACTGGCAAGTCCGGCGTCGTAACGGTCCTTGTCTCCTTGCCAATAGAAAAAGCCTGCGATCTCGTAGCCCTTGGCACCAGGGTAGTACTGTTCTAGTTCCGCGAGCACCGTCTTCGCGTTGGCGATATCGCCGTCGTATTGCATGCCGGCGTACCACGTGATCGGCGTCGGCTCCGTTCCCTTTTCCCACTTCATGGGCGATTGCTTGTAACCGGCGTAAACGAAAGTCTTCATCTCGCCCGTCTTCTTGTCCTTCTCCTGAGTCTCGTAGCCCTTGCTGCCCGGCGGCAAGAGATCCCAGCCCAGTGAGCGATTGCCAATGCAGCTCTTGAGGATGAGGACCGGTGCCTCGGTGGCGTGGCCCACGTAATGCCCGATGCCGAACTCCGGGCCGATATTATTGCCTTTGATGGTCATAAATTCGTTGTTGAAGCGCTTCATCGCACCGGTGCCGCTCCCCAAAACGCGCACGTTGCGGACATCTTTGCGCTCGGTCCAGTTACCGGCGTCGTCCACCAAGTACGGGTACTTACCCTTATC
>JBGSHH010001034.1:0-3755 GCA_041752355.1 Pirellulaceae bacterium
CCACTAGACGGCACCCCAGCCAACGCCGATAACCTTGGGCATGCCGGACGTCACTCCTTTACGCACCGCCTTCGCCACGACTGCGGCACTAACCGCGTTCGCGGCCAACTCGCTCCTCTGTCGCCTGGCGTTGCGCCCCCATCCGAGCCAAGCGGAAGCGCCGGCAGGCATCGACGCCGTGAGCTTCACGGCGCTGCGCTTGATTTCTGGGGCGATTATGTTGGCGATAGTACTCCTCGTCGCGCGGCGCCACGATCGTTCGCTCGGCTTCGCCGGCAACTGGCTATCGGCGCTCGCGTTGTTTACCTATGCGATCGCCTTTAGCTTCGCGTACATCAGCCTCACGGCGGGCCTCGGCGCGCTGCTATTGTTCGGCGCGGTGCAAGCGACGATGCTGGCGTGGGGAATGTTGCGTGGCGAGCGCATGCATGTGCGCGAGATGGTCGGTTTTCTGTTGGCGATCGCGGGACTCATTTGGCTGGTGGCACCTGGTCTGCAAACCTCGCCGCCACTTGTCGGCAGCGGCTTGATGCTCACTGCCGGTATGGCGTGGGGCGTGTATTCGCTGCGCGGTCGCGGGTCCGGCAATCCGATCGCGACCACCGCGGGTAATTTCGCCTTCACGGTGCCGATGGCTGTACTCGCCGCGCTGGTGTCATTTCCATATCTCCAACTAGACCTGCGCGGCGCGCTGTTGGCGATTACTTCCGGTGCGCTCACGTCGGGACTGGGCTACGTAATTTGGTATCACGCCTTAAAGGGACTCACCGCGACACGCGCCGCCATCGTGCAGCTTTCCGTCCCCATCCTTGCTGCCGCGCTCGCCATGCCGCTCTTGTCGGAACAGCCCTCACTGCGACTCGCTGTCGCCGCCGTCTTGATTCTCGGCGGCATCGCGCTGGCGGTCGTGCGCAAGTCGAAGGCGTAATGCGCTGGATTTCCAAATCCAACCCGCATTCGTACCTCCACGCCGCCGGCATGCGGCTCAACATCGCGGTTCGTAGGCCACGTGCGGTCAAGTAAAGAAACCCGTCCTACCCCATTCCCCCTTGCCACGACGCCCCTGTTTACTCCACAATACCAACTTAAACCTAGTCGCGGCAAAAACTTGGGAGCTTTTACATCGATCAGGGTGGATCGATGGCCGACGAGCCGCACGGATGGTTAGTTTGGCAACGCGCTGTGAGTCTGCACGTACTTGAATTCGACATCTTGCCGCAGCCGGATAACACCACCTGCGGGCCTACGTGCTTGCATGCGCTCTACCGCTACCACGGCCACGATTTGCCGTTGGAAAAGGTGATTGACGACACACCCAAGCTGGCCGAAGGGGGAACGCTAGCAGTCCTCCTCGGCCAACACGCTTTAAGCCAAGGCTTTGCCGCCCATATCATCACGCAGAATCTGCAAGTCTTCGATCCCACCTGGTTTCAAGAAGGCGCGCCCCCGCTGGATGATCGCTTGCGGCGGCAAATGGCGGTCAAGCCGTGGCCCAAGCTGCAGCACGCTTCCCAGGCGTATCTCGATTTTCTCGAACTGGGTGGAACGATTGGCATGGAGGACTTGACCCCCTCGCTCATTCGCAGGCTACTCAAGCGGGCGCTACCGATTTTGACTGGCCTGAGCGCAACGTACCTCTACGGTTGTGCGCGCGAATACGGCCCCAACTGCGATCACGATGACATTCGCGGGGAACCGTCGGGACACTTTGTGGTGCTCTGCGGATACGATAAACGGGAACGGGGTGTGTTGGTGGCCGATCCGTTTCTCGCGCATCCCTTTGGGCCGGATCATTACTACCAGGTGCGGGCCGATCGCGTGATTCGGGCGATTCTTTTAGGTGTGCTGACCTACGATTCCAATTTGTTGATCGTCCAACCGCGCGGACAAAAATGAGGTGACGGCGTGTCCATTCTGATCGTGGCCAACGATCCAAAAACGTGGCCATTTCAAATCCCCGATGTCGAAGTTGTCGACGCTCGATCGTATCTCACGCTGCCGGAATACAGTGACCGTCGTGGCGTGAAAGTCTTCAATCTTTGCAAATCCTACAAGTACCAAAGCGCAGGCTACTACGTCTCGCTGCTCGCGGAAGCGCGCGGCCACAAACCGCTGCCGTGCATCACTACCATCCAAGACTTGAAAAGTCAGGCGATGGTGCGTCTGATTTCCGACGACTTGGACGAATTGATACAAAAGAGTCTGCATCCCTTACACGGCGGCGAGTTCACGCTCAGTATCTACTTCGGTCGTAACATGACCAAGCGGTACGATCGGTTGTGCTTGCATCTGTTCAATCTGTTTCAATCGCCGATGTTGCGGGCGCAGTTCTCCCATTCCGAGGATGGCTGGCAGATCAAGAGCGTAACCGTCATTCCCGCCGATGAAGTGCCGGAATCACATTGGCCCTTCTTGGTCGAAGTCGCCACCGAGCATTTCAAAGGGAAGGGGGCGAAGGTTCGCAAGAAGCAGCGCTCGCGGTACGATTTGGCGATTCTCTGGAGTCCCGACGATCCCGAGCCCCCGTCCAACGAAAAGGCGATCAACAAGTTTATCAAAGCCGCCGAATCGATCGGCCTGGATACCGAACTGGTGAGTCGCGACGACTACGGTCGTATCGCCGAGTTCGATGCGCTCTTCATTCGTGAAACGACGCAAGTGAACCATCACACCTATCGCTTCTCCCGCCGCGCCGCGACGGAAGGACTGGTGGTGATGGATGATCCGGAGTCGATTGTCCGCTGCGCCAATAAAGTCTATCTCGCCGAGATGCTCGATCGACACGAGATTCCCATGCCCAAGACCGTACTGGTGCATAAAGGGAATGTCGAACAAGTGATTCAGGAACTAGGCTTGCCTTGCGTGCTCAAGCAGCCCGATAGCGCCTTCTCGATCGGCGTGGTGAAGGCAAAGACGCGCGAGGAATTGGACGCCAAGCTCAAGGAGTTCCTCAGCGAGTCGGATTTGGTCGTTGCGCAAGAATTTCTGCCGACCACATTCGATTGGCGAATTGGCATTCTCGATGGCCGACCTCTCTACGCCTGTAAGTATTTCATGGCGGCTAACCACTGGCAGATCATCCATCGCGATCAGGCAGGCAAGAAAGAATACGGCAACTTCGAAACGATGCCGGTCGAAGTCGCGCCGACGAAGGCGGTGCGTGCGGCGCTCAAGGCAGCGAATCATATTGGCAACGGCTTGTATGGCGTCGATGTGAAACAGTCAGGCGACAAGTTCTTTGTGATCGAAGTCAACGACAATCCCAATATCGATGCCGGCATCGAAGATCAGATTTTGAAAGACGAGTTGTATCGCCGCATCATGGCCGTCTTTCTGCAGCGAATCGAACAACGTAAAGCAGGAATTCATGTCGCATGAGCCAGAGGCCGCTCAGTTTGTTTGAAGGCTACGGTGTCGAACTGGAATACATGATCGTGCGCGCCGACAATCTCGCGGTGCTGCCCGTGACCGACGAGTTGATCAAGCGCGTCGTCGGAGAAATCAGTTCCGACTACGACAACGACGACATCTCCTGGTCGAATGACGGGACGACCTTCACGCTGGTTACCGGCAAGTCCGCCCCAAGTCTGCCGAGCGGCACCGAACACGCCGCCCTCGACTACACGTTCGATCCGGTGTCGGCCCGCTACTGGCGGATCACCAACGCCACCAGCAGCACCTCGGCCTCCTTGGCGGCCGTGCGGCGCAGGTCGTCGCTGACTTCCTGGGCCGTCATCAGGGTCGTGCGCAGCGTC
>JBGSHH010001035.1:0-3327 GCA_041752355.1 Pirellulaceae bacterium
GACTCAAGAACGAAATTGCCAAGGCGGAACAGGCGAGTGCCACGGCGGACGTCGAAGCCAAACGCGCGGAATTGCTGGCGGCGGAGCAAATCATCGCCGAGCATAAAACCGCGCAGCAAGAAGCCAACGATCTGGAACGCCGCGGCAAACTGCTGGGGGACGAAATCGCCAAACGTGTTTTGCATGCTGGCATCTTTCATCGCACCGACGAACAAGCGCAAAAGAACTTCGCCAATGTCGATAGTCCGCTGGGGCATCAATCATCGAAAGAATATCGACTGCTCGGCGAGAAAGAGGCCTTGACCCTTGCTCCCAGCGACGACCCCCGCGAGCAAGTCGCCGCCTGGTTGCGCCGTCCCGACAATCCGTACTTCGCTCGCGCGATTGTCAATCGCGTCTGGGCGCATTATTTCGATCGCGGGTTGATCGATCCGCCGGACGACTTGTCGCCGTTCAATCCTTGCACGCACCCTGCGCTCTTGGATGAACTGACGCGGCGCTTCATCGAAGCGAAGTACGATTTGAAATGGTTGCATCGCACCATTCTCGCCAGTCGCACCTATCAGCAAAGCAGCCAGACGACGCCAGCCAATGAAACCGATAATAGCAACTATTCGCACTTCCCCCTGCGGCGTTTGCCTGCCGAAGTGTTTCTCGACGCGCTCAATCAGGCGACTGGCACGCGCGAAGAGATGGGGATGAAGTATTTCCATTGGCCGGAGAATATTTCGACCGTTGAGATTCCATACGTGCCGCAGAACACATTCGTGGCGTTCGTGCTGGAGCAGTTTGGCCGCTCGGAGCGCAATTCCTCGGCGCAGTGCGATTGCCAGCGCCAATCGGAATCATCCCTGCTACAAGTTCTTAGTCTGGCCAATCATCCGCGGGTTTGGCAAAAGATCGCCGATCCTCAAGGGCGCGTGGCCCAACTGACGAAACAAACGCAGGAGCCTGCGAAGTGCGTGGAAGAACTGTTTCTCGGTACGCTGGGACGCCTGCCGGATCAAGCTGAACTGGCATCGTGCCTCGCCCATCTGCAAGCCGCGGAGTCGGCAGAAAAGGGATTGCAAGCGGTGCTGTGGAGTTTGCTCAATACCAAGGAATTCGTGCTGCAGCACTAATAAGGAGTCGCGCTTGCCGGCGCGGCATTTGTGGAGTGATCGCTATGAAATTGGGCTGCTCGACCTATCGTCAATTCTCGCGGCGGAACTTTCTCCGCGTCGGTGGCGCTTCGCTCTGCGGTGTGGGACTGCTGGATGTCTTGCGCTCGCAAGGCCTGGCGGCTGTGGCTCCTAAGGCGAAGCAGATGATCGTCTGCTGGATGGCCGGCGGGCCGCCCCATACCGATATGTTCGATATGAAGCCGGATTCTCCCACCGACTACAAAGGAGAGTTCAAGCCGATCAGTTCTAATCTCGCGGGCCTGCAAGTTTGCGAATTGATGCCCAAACTGGCGCAGATGGCGGACAAGTATACGATCATTCGCTCCGTCACCACCCTGAACAAGCCGGGCGACCATAGCCGCGCGCCGATGTACTGGTTGACAGGCAATCCTCGCTTGCCCAGCGGCACCGACAAGTATCCGATGTATGGCAGTGTGATTTCCAAACTCCAGCCAGGGCCGGTCGATCTGCCGACATTCACCGTGCTGGGGAAGATCGATCATCACATCAACAACAGCATCGCCAGTAGTTTGCTCGGTCCAGCGTTCAATCCGTTCATCTTCGATCCGCTGACATCGAAAGATGATATCGCCAAGATGCTCACGCCGCAGATGGAACTGCCGGCGTTTGCCAAGAATGCCGATCTACTCCAGGCGATCGACAATCGCTTGCGTCGCCAGGATGCCGTCGATCCGCTGATCGCCGGTTTGGATAAGTATCAGCAAACGGCCTTCGACATGCTCCGCTCCCCAAAATTGCGGGCGGCGCTCGATCTTTCCCAAGAGAGCGAAAAGACGATTGAGCGCTACAAGCAGAACCATTTAGAAAAGTATCGCTATCCCTCTGGCGACCCGTTGCACTTCTTGCTTGCGCGTCGATTGATTGAAGCCGGTGCGCCGATTGTGCATTTCAGCTTGGGCTACTGGGATTGGCATGGCGAGAATTTCGTCGCCGCGCGGCAGCAAATCCCGATGTTCGACTCCGCCTTGTCGGCCCTGCTCACCGATTTGGAGGAGCGCGGCCTGCTCGATACCACCATCGTTTTGGCGCTCGGCGAAATGGGTCGCAAGCCCAAGTGTGGCACCGACAAGAACGCTGGACGGGATCACTGGGACTATGCCCAGTTCGTCCTGGCCGCTGGCGGTGGCTTCAAGCGCGGATGTGTCGTCGGCGCGACCGATAAGCTCGGCGAGCAAGTGACTGACAACTTCTACAAGATCGAGAGCTTCGGCCGTACGCTCTATCATTTGCTCGGCATCGATGCCGACACCACGGTCCGCACGCCCAGCGATCGTCCCATCAAACTCATCGCCGAAGATGCGCCGTTGATTAAGGAAGCGTTGATTTAGTTTCTTTCCCACACGGAAGGTGAACGTCATGCTCACGATCGCGGATGTCAGCCGTCGAGGTTGCAGCCGACGCGCATTCTTGCAAGCGGGAGCGCTCGGCGCAGGCTTGACGCTGGCGGAGCTACTGCGTGCTCATGCCAGCGGCGCCACGAATCAAGGCATCGCGGCGAAGAAGTCGGTGATCATGGTCTATCTCAACGGTGGACCCAGTCATGTTGACATGTACGACCTTAAACCCGCCGCGCCGGTCGAGTATCGAGGCGAGTTCGCGGCAATCAAAACCAATGTGACCGGCATCGAAATCTCCGAGCTTTTGCCACTGCAGGCGAAGATCGCCGACAAGTTCGCCATCGTCCGCAACATGCAGTTTCAGCAGCAAGGGCATACGGCGCCGGAACTATACACCGGCTTTTTGCGCGGCGATCGACCGGCGATCGGTTCCGTGGTGAGTAAGCTGCAAAGCGATCGTGGCGTTCGTCGTGCGCTGCCGCCGTATGTTTACATCGGCGACGAAAATCATGTCGGTCACCCTGGTTTTCTCGGTAAGGTTCACCAGGCATTCATTCCCGATTCGCGCACGGCCAATCTGGCTTTGGCCCAGGGACTCACGCGCGAGCGGGTGAGCGATCGGCGGCAATTGTTGAGTGCGTTCGATTCGTTACGCCGCAAGATCGACGATGCGCAGGGCAACCTGGCGAGCGTCGATACGTTCACCGATCAGGCGATCGCCATGGTCACCGCGCCCGAAGTGCGCGACGCCTTCGATATTTCGCGCGAGCCGGAAGAAGTTCGCGCTCGCTATGGCAAAGGGACGG
>JBGSHH010001036.1:0-2082 GCA_041752355.1 Pirellulaceae bacterium
GATGACGACCAAATCATCGGCGCTGTCTGGTGCGGGCATGATGGTCGCCGTGGCTATCTCTATCACGTCGCCGTCGCCGAAGGTTTTCGTCGCCAAGGCATCGGCAAGGGCATGGTCGATCAGTGCTTGCGCAATTTGGAAGACCTCGGCATCAAGCGCTGCACGCTATTCATCTTCGTGGTTAACGAGGAAGGTCGCAAGTTCTGGCAAGCGATCGGCTGGCGCGAGCGGCTGGATTTGCATCTGATGGCGAAGGATATCGGAAGTTGAACCGCAGGAAATCACCCCCATGCTTAACGACTTCCGCACGCAACTGGCCCTCCCCGTCCTCTGGTCCGACCAGGATGCGTTCGGCCATGTGAACAACACCGTCTGCATTCGCTGGTTTGAGTCGGCGCGCGTGACCTATCTGGAACAGGTGGGGCTGGAAGATTTAATGACGGCGGCACAATGGGGGCCGATCTTGGCGCAAGTCACCTGCAATTATCGGCGGCAATTGAAATATCCCGACAACGTCACGATCGGCGCCAAGGTCACGCGCATCGGCAACAGCAGCTTCACCATGAGCCATGCTGTCTGGAGTGAACAACAGCAAGCCATCGCTGCCGATGGCGATTCGGTCGTCGTGCTCTTCGACTATCAGCAGCAGAAGCCCGTGCGCATTCCCGACGACATGCGCGCCACGATTGCCAAGTGGGATGCTGTGTGAACAGGCGCTGCACTGCGCACCGGGCTTTACGTGGGGTAGGCATCTTGCCTGCCGTGTATTCTCTATGCGGCAGGCTGGAAGCCTACCCCACAAAGAGACATTCATCGTTGCAATAGTGGCTCGACCCACATCGCGTGCGATGCCCCGTTGAAACCAGCGCAATCGACGACCAGTTCAATCTGCTTCTGGCCGCGAACATCGACCTTGAACGGAAAGGCCTTGTTCAACGTCTGCCACTGCTTGCCGGCATTCCACAACTCACGACCACCGTCGCCGGTAACACGAAACATCACCGGATTATGCGGACGATCATCGTTCATATCGTGAAAGGCACACATGCCCACGATGTACTTGCTGTCAGGCGGCAACTCGATTACCAGTTTTGCCGAGCCATTGGACGGCGGATGTGCCCACAACGTATTGGGAAACATCTTTCCTCCCACCGATGCGGCAAAAACCGGACCGACGGCCCCTTGGACATCGACCGAGGTGAACGGCAGCAGCGCCAGCGGAGTGCGACTCGGCATGCCTGCGCCATACGCTTCCATCGTCCCCTTCTTCGCGCGCGTGAGAGGCAAGCCTGTTAGCTTTTTGGCAGCTTGTTTGTAGAGCGTAAACGCATGACAAAATGTGGCCGCACGATCATTGCGTTCCAGCTTCGCGGCATACGCGCTCCAGTCATCGGCCAGCGCAAGGCGGTCGGCAGGCTCCTCGACACGTAGTTCACGCTCGGCCAGCTTCTGTAGTTCCATGTCACTACCCAGCGCCAGCATCGGCAAACCCGTGGCCCAGTCCTCCAGAACAAAGCAGTGCAAGCGTCCGACGGTTTCGTTGAGTGCCGGATCGGTAGGCGACGCTTGCAGTTGCTTGATCGCCGGTTCGCTGGCAACATAGACTTTTTGCAGCGCGAGCCATTGCGTCTTGCGTTCGGCCCACAGTTTAGAGAAATCGCCGTCGCGCGTTTTGACGGCAGCTTCCTCTCCGATGCCGGCAATCTCGATCCCTTCTTTCCACAGCGCGGCCGTGCGGAGGGCGGGAAACAAACGATCGGCAAAGCGACCGAAGAAGTAATAGGCCTCGGGCGCGCGAAGATGCTCGCCGACTTCCAGTAAGACGTTCGCGCGCAGCGCCGTTTCGGGAACATCGAAGCGCGCGACGATGCTATCGGCGACAGAATAAGCCAGATCGACATCGCCTGCTTGCGCGGCCACTTTGCGTGCTATTTCCAGCATCGCGTACTGGGCCGTCGGATCGTCTTTCGTTTTCAAGGCATCATCGAGCAGCTTCTTGCCGAGCGCCTGTTTTTGCAGGGGAGTCTTCGCCGCTTCGTATTCTTTCTTGTAGACATCCGCGATGAGTTTGGTGGCGGACTC
>JBGSHH010001037.1:0-14811 GCA_041752355.1 Pirellulaceae bacterium
CCTTGCAGCAAGATCTACGTGCCGATCAAGCAGAGGTGGGCCGGCTGCGCGACGAACTCGAAGTCGAGCGACGCGAGATCGTCGCCGAGCGGCGCACTGACTCGGCGACCGGTAACGGATTGATCGCGCTCGCGCTGATGATTGCCTGCCTGGCGCCACTCTTGCTGGCGGCCGCCACGCTATTGGGGCTCTTCGCCGAACCAAAAGATGGCGAGATCGGTGCTCTGCTCGCCGAGGAGTTGACCCGAGCCCACACGGCGCGCTTGTCGGGTCCATCCCAAGATGCACGGTTACCAGGCGCGACCGCGGGCGAAGTTCCGCGTTTGCCGGACTAATTGGCGATGACGCCATCTGATTGATCAAGCCGAAGAACTTCGCGTTGCGGTACTGGCGCGCGGTGGGCCACAGGTAAACGATTTTCCAGTGGGTGTGTTGTTCGATGCGGAGCCAAGTATGGCTACACCTACAGCGAGTGCATCTGACGACAACGCATTAATAGGTTGCATGCGACGAGAACGCTAGCGGGCGGAAGCTTGGCTCTGCGTTCAACGTAAGTGTGCCTCGCAGCGTTTGCGGGGCGGTTCGTGTTTTTTCAACACGGCCGCCCTGCTTGGGCGGTCGATTTTTCAGGAGATCGCTCATGGTTGCTCATGTTGAATCGAGAAGTCTGTCTCTGGCGGATACCTATCACCAGGAATTCCTGTGTCTTTTGCCGGCCATTCGCCGCCAAGCGTTTGTTGCCTTTCGTCGACAACGCTTCGGTCAGCGCGAAGAGTTGGTCAGTGAAGTGATTGCCAACGCGTTTCAATGTTTCACTCGGCTGGTGGCGCGCGGCAAAGCCGATCTGGCCTATGCCACGCCCCTCGCGCAGTTCGCCATCCGCCAAGTGCGCGCCGGTCGCCGCGTCGGAAGCTCTGCCAACAAAAAGGACATCACGTCGCACTGGGGGCGCAAGGATCGCCCCGTGGGGTTCGTGGCCTTCAGCGATTTGAAACGCCAGCGACCGGAATGGGAGGATGCACTGCTGGAAGATCACCGGGCGACGCCCGCTGAGTTAGCGGCAGCGCGCATAGACGTCCAGGATTGGCTGGATCAATTGCCACGGCGCGATCGTAATATCGCCGTGCGGCTGGCGATGGGGGACCGCACGAGTCACGTGGCTCGGCAGTTCGGCGTCTCGCCGGCGCGCATCAGCCAGTTACGGCAGGAGCTGCAAGCATCTTGGAAGGCGTTTCAGGGCGAGACACAATCCCCGCCCTTGGCCATAGCGTAACTTCCGCAACGACCGCAGCATGTTCTCTCCGAGCCGCTGGCGGCTTCCCCCAGCGGCTTGTGCTGCCCGCACGACATTGTCACGAGCAAAACGTTCGCGAGATGCCTGGGGACGGCCAGTCTTGGAACCTTCGTGGCGGAGAGCGTCGTTCGCAATCCGCTCAAAACCAGAGTGGTTCCCGAAGTAAACCGTATGCTGCTCAAACACGTTTGATGTTGTCGTAACGCGCTCATCCGTCAAGTCGGACCTGTCTATTCTTCCACGCTTCGGTCGATGTGACCGAAGCAGATTGCGGTAGTCGCATTGCCGTGACGTTGCGGCGATGAAATCGAGACGAAATCGAATCCCACCCATCGCCAGTACGTCTCTGAAATAGGCGTAAAGACAAGCTGAAAGGCTGTTTGCCGATTTCACTCCGAGTCCCACGGCGTACAGATGGGTCGGGTGTGGACGGAAAAGCTGATCTCCCAGTCGGCGGACACTGGCAAACAGCAGGCGAACTTCCGCCGAGCCTCTGGTTGGATCAGCAACCGCAGTCGATGTCGCAGTGAACAGGTCAATGGGAAGTTGTCACGCTGTCATTCTCTTCTCGTGACCTTCGCAATTCGTCGTGGCCACCAAACAATGAGCATCCGCACGCCAACGCGATTTGTCCAACCTTGTCGCACCGGCCGCGATTAGGATGGGGCGGAACGTCTTGTTGTCGGTATCGCCTTCGTTTACCAATGGACTAAATAGCGTCACCGCACTGAATTGAAACAAGTCCTTGCCAATGTTTATCGACTATTTTGCTTTGCCTCGCCCACCATAGAGTTTATGGCTGGCGCTGCCTCCGGACATGATGTAGGCCACCAGGTCGCGGAGCTCATTGGGGTTCATTTGGTTTAGCAGCGCGGTGGGCATTTGCGAGGTGGGTGACGGGCGGAGGTCTTCGATGTCCGTTCGGTTCACCCGCGTAGGCTCTGCTTTAGGATCGGTCGAATAAACTAGAATCGTGTTGTCATCCTGTTCCACGACCAAACCGCTCAGCACTTTGCCACTCGACAATAATACGTTCGACGATTGATACTGGTCGGAAATGTTTTTGCTCGGCTCGATGATGGCTTCCAACAGATAGCGTGTGTCGAATTTGTTGGGAACGCTCGTTAAATCTGGACCGACGCCCCCGCCCAGTCCGCTGAAGCGATGGCACGCTCCGCAACTGACGGAATGAAACAGACTGCGCCCCTGTTCGAAGCTAAGATTATTGGGTTTGGATTCTCCAACCGCCGCCAGCGCATCCGGCAGCGTCCATTCCTTGCCGGGTCCGACAGGCGGATTGATGGCAAAGTCGGGGACCGGGTTGAAGTCTTCGCCGGTCAGTTCCGCCAAGGCCGCCCGTTCGGCATTGCTACAGGTCGCCAGCGCTTCCTCGCGGATGTTGGTCAAATAGCCGGGATAGCTGGCTCCGCCGCTGGCATTGGCGGCAGTGTTGAGGAATGTGAAATAGCCTCGCCGCAGTTCAGGCGTCCAGCCTTTCTTCACGTGGCGTAGCATGAAAGCAATGTCGATGGCGTCGGTCGGCGGCGGGTTCTTCGTGATTTGCTTCAAGGTTGATCCGTAACGAGCATTGAGTTGTTCCACGCCACTCCAAGAAATCGGCTTGCCGGGGCCTCGCTCCGCAATCAACTGCATTCCCTTGGCCGCCGCACTGGGTGCACGCAGAAAAACCAGCAACCGCAGCAGCTCCGCATTCACATTCGCGTCTTTGGCTGGAAGTTGTGGATCGAGCTTCGCAATGGCCGCCTTGCGCTCCTCATCGGACAAATTTCCGAACCGTTCGAATGTCAAAGCGTACGCTCGCAGCAAACCTAATTGCTGTGAGACGGGAAGATTCGCTAGTGAAAGCTTATCAAGGCTGTTTAGCAGCGGGGTACGATGTTCAGGCGTTCCCATGCGCGCCAACGCCACGGCGGCTGTGATGCGGGCTTGCGAATTGGTTTGGGAAAGTGCTTTCGCCGCCCAGCTTTCGACCGGCTGCGATTCGATGGCGACGCGCGCGGCGTGTCGCAGAAAGCGATCGTCGCTGGACAGATGTGGCCACGCGGTTGCGACGGCCGCGGGATTCTTTACGCCGTGAAACGCTTCCAATTGTCGGCGAATCTTCGCTCCCTCCGGCAACTCCGCAGGCGTCGCGGGTTCGGTCGCTTCCTTGCCGATATAGACGACTCGCATTAGTTCCGACTGCGTGCCTCGTCCACCAGTGGTGAAATACAAAGCGCCGTCCGCGCCTACGACCGCGTCGGTGACAGGCAAAGCCGGGCCCGAGATGAAATCTTCCACTTCCGCCTTATAGCCGGCTCCTTCAGGCGTCAGGTGAATGGCCAGAATGCGACCGTAAGTCCAGTCGAGCGCGAAGATGGCGTGTTGATACTTGGCCGGAAAGCGAGTGCCGCGTCCACTTATCACACCGGTGGGCGAACCCGGCCCGATGTTCACCAGCGGCGGCAGACTATCTTCGTAGTATTCCTTCCATTTACCCGACCCGCTGCGCCAGCCGTAGTCACCGCCACTGACGGCAAGGCAGATGCGCGTCGGCCGATACCACGGCAAGCCGAGATCCCATTCCATATCGGCATCATATGTGAACAGGTCGCCGTGCGCGTTGACGGCCGCGTCGTATTCATTACGAAAGCCTGCGCAGAACAGGTCGTGTGACTTGCGCGCGGGATCGAAGCGAGTGATCCAACCACCGGGAGCGAGTATTCCGGCAGCATGGCCTCGTGGATCCCATTGTCGTGGCAACAACAAGTCTTCGGCGGAAGATTGTAGTCGGCGACGAGCAATACTGCCGGCAGCAGGCAGCGGCGTTTGATTTCCCGAAATTGCATATATTTCGTCGCTGTCTTCGGAATCGACCAAGCCGTGATTGCCATGTTCCCCTTTGCCGAAATACGCGGACAATAGCTCGGCGTGATCAAGCAAATCGTCCCCATTGGTATCGGTAACACGATACATTCCTTGACCAGTAATCGAGGCGTACAAACATCCCGACTTCCACACCAGCCCCTGGGCTCATGACAAAGCCACCGGCATTTTGACAACACCAGGCGAACCATTAGCGCTTAACGACACGCGAAACAAACCTTGGCCGCCTTGGTCGGACGCGATCAGTCGACCTTTATCGTCGATCGTCAGCGAAACCCAGGACCCCTGTGTTTCTTTCGGCACTGAGTAAACGGTTTCGACCTGAAATCCGCGCGCGATATTCAAATTGCCTGCATCTGTCGCTCGGTTTCGCGAACCACTTGTTTCTTTGGCGGAAGGAACAGTAGCGTTGTCTGCGGGAGCATTGTCGGCAGCCTTCTTCTTTTTCTTCTTCGCATTGCCCGCCTCAATGTTATCTTCCTTTTTTTCGGGCACTGAAGGCGTCTCGTTGACTTTGAAAGTGTTGAGCAGCTCTTTGCCTTCTTTGGCACCTAGCTTGCGCAATCGCAAGTCCTTGAATTCGACGCGCATCGGCGGCCCTTTGTGTAGTTGCAGCCCGAGCACACCGCTAGCCAAGGCGTCTTTATGATGATCGGTTGCATCGATGGTTGTCACGCCGTTGACCTGATGAATGAGTCGGTTGCCGACGGCAACAATACGGATGTTGTTCCACTCCCAGTCCGTCAGCTTGTCGCTATTGCCAACCTTACCAAGCTGCTTCACCGTTCCATCGGCGGTGATTTCGACACGCTGCCCGCGCGTTGCGATCTTGCCTCGCGAGCCATACTTTTCGCCGTACAACATGCCGAACAAGCTGGGCGTGGGATGCAAGTCCATCTGATAGCCCATCAACGCCAACGGTTGGTCGCCAATTGCCTGACTGCGGTACTGCACGCCGGAGTTATTCCCTTGAAAGCGCACGGCGGCTGTGAATTCGAAGTCCGCAACATCGCCTCCCTGCCACACGAGAAACGTGTTCGCGTCGATCTTTTTGTCAGGAGTCGTCTGCCCCACGATGGCGCCTTCCTGAACGCTCCAGAAACCATCCATCCTCTTCCAGCCGGTAAGGTCTTTGCCATTAAACAGCGTCTCAAAATCCGCGGCCAACGCTGTGGAGGTTGCGAGTAATGTGAATAGAGCGCAGGTCAGAGTGTGTTTGGTTGGGAATGTCATGGTTTGATTCCGCACGAATAGCAATTGGATGGATAGGAGTACATCGTTGGGTAAATGATGAGCGCGACATCGTCTGCTACTTACGGCTCATTGCCGGCACGTTTCTTCTTGCCGCCAGCGGCTTTGCCTTTATCTGGCATATCCTTCATCGCCGGGCCGTTCTGGGCGATCAGTTGATCGCAGCGAGTGCGCAGCGTTTTGAGAGCCGCTTGATGGGCAATGGTTTGCTGATCCAGAGGCAAGGCGGCGATGTTGGTAAGTTGGTCGGGATCCGCTTTCAAATCGTAGAGAAACTCACCGGGCTCGTGTTCGATGCCCTCGACGTAGTAGCGCGCATAGTCCCAGTCGCGATCCCGTACACCTTCCCACATGGGAATGGTGTTGGGCACGGCGAGAAATTCACACAGGAAATCGGTCCGCCAATCTTGAGGATGTTCGCCTTGAATTAACGGCACCAGACTGCGACCGGTGTGGGTCGTGGGGCGTTCTTGGCCAGCCAACTCGATGAATGTCGATGCCAGATCACTGTTCAGCACCATCTCGGAACGCACTTGACCACGCTTGTCTCGCGGCAGACGTGGGTCAAACACGACCAGCGGCACTCGTAGCGATTCGTCGTAGTGCGTCCACTTGCCGGCAAAGCCACGATCGCCGAGATAGTAACCATTATCGGCGGAGTAGATGATGATCGTGTTGTCCGCGAGACCTCGTTTTTCGAGTTCCTCGCGGACACGGCCAATCTCATGATCGATGCCGCTTAACATGCGAAAGTACGCCCGCATATTGGTTTGATATTTTTCCGGAGTATCCCACCGCCAAAAGTAGCGCTGGCGATTGATTGACTTTTTCAGAAACTGCGGTTGCGCTTCATAGATATTAGGATCGTTCAAGCGAGGCAACGGCATCACTTGGTCTTCATACATGCCGTCGGTTGTCCGCGGCCAGGGATAGTGGCCGATGCCTGGTCGCTTATCGCCGTCTTCGGCATGCGTCGCGTTAAAGCTAATCGTTAAACAAAAGGGCTGATCCTCGGGTTGTTCCTTGATGAACTCGAGCGCCCAATCACCAAGAATTTGCGTCTCGTGTCGCAGGCTGCCATCGGGTTGTTCCTTGAAATACGGATTGCGGCCTAGCGGTCGTCGCACATCGAACATGCTTGGGGCGGATGCGGGACCGAGGTTAACGTGCTCTTTGCCGATGTGGCCGGTGCGATAGCCGGCGTTCTTTAAGACGGTGAAATAGGAGGTCTCACACAGTTTCGGATCCAACGGGCCGGGCTTGATACGATAGAGATGCTTGCGTTCGTAGCAACCAGTTAACAAGCAAGCGCGGCTGACCCAGCAGGTGGAAGTGGTCACAAACGCGTTTTCGAATCGCACTCCCGCCTTGGCTAGTCGATCAATGTTCGGCGACTTGACGATGGGATGACCTGCACAACCAAGCGTATGATTGCGCTGATCGTCGGCAAAGAAGAACAGGATGTTGGGGCGGTCTTCGGCAGCGGCGGCAACGCCTGCAAATCGCAGGCTCAAGGCAATGAAGAAGAAGCATACAATGGTGTTCGTTTTCATGGACTTGGTTATCTTTCGAGAGGTTGATAGCGGCGTTTGAGGAGCATCGGGCGGATTAATTTCAGCTAATCGGAAGCACCGCTTACTTTACGGCCCGGATGCGGAACCCAATCTCGCGGAACCGAGGCCGCTAGTTTTTCCTTGATCGGCTTCAGCCCGAGCTCTTTCACCAGATTATGGTACTCACGGGGATCGGTCTGATGATCGTAAAGTTCCTCGCTGCCATTGGCATAGCGAATGTAATGGTAACGCGCATCGGTGACGGCGGCGTTGCCGATGTTGTGGGATGTCACCGCGACAAAAGGCCAATCGCTCGCGGGAGCTTTCAGCAACGGAGCGAGACTGTGTCCGGCCAGGGCCTGCGGAACTTTTTGACCGAGACCGCAGAGTTCATTTAACGTCGGGTAGATATCTAGCAGGCTGACGGGTGCGGCGCAGGAATCGCCTGCGGTCGCCATACTCGGCACGCTGATCAGAAACGGGACGCGCGACGTTTGTGTCCATAACGCCCGCTTGTGCAATCTCTCTTTCTCGCCGATGTGGTAGCCGTGATCGGACCACAGCACGATGATGGTGTTGTCAGCGTAAGGACTAGCGTCGAGCGAATCGAGAAGCTGGCCCAGCACCCAGTCGCAAAAGCTGATGCTGGCCATGTAGGCTTGCATGACTTCCTGCCAGCCGTTTTCCGCCTTGCGAACTTTGGCGAAGCCTTCCAAGTCTCCCTTGCCGAGAAACTCTGTTATGACTGATGGCGGAATGTCGGAGAAATCGTCTCGAACAGTCTCCGGGACAAAAATGGAGTCGAGTGGATACAGGTCATAGAATTCTTGCGGGACCACAAAGGCGACATGTGGTTTATTGATACCGTGAACAATGAGGAACGGCCTGTCGTGTCCCTGAGCCAGCCAGCCTTGGGTATTCTTGAGGCAAGCGACATCGGGCATGGAACCCAGACCGTTCGGAGCGGGACCAATAGCGGAAACTCCACCTCCCATGACCTTGTTTCCTTTTGCCAAAATAGGGCCATGGTTGCTGAACGGTCCCTTCATCTCCGTCCATGCGGCCTGCATTCGATCCTTTGGCCAGGCACGTTTTGTCGGTTCGGAATGGTAGAATTTTCCTGTTTGGTAGGTGTCATACCCATGACGCTTAAACTGCTCTTCCAGCCCGATCGCTTGCATTGCGTGAACGGAATTGACCATCGAATGGCCTAGATCGTAGATGCCCGTCTGATGCGGTGCCATGCCGGTGATGACCGCTGCTTCGGAAGGCAAAACCCGCTTCGACCTCTCCGGCGACGTCTGATGCGGTGCCATGCCGGTGATGACCGCTGCTCGCGAAGGCTGACACAAGGGTGCGGCGCAATAGGCACGAGTAAAATTGACCGATCGCTTCGCCAAGCGGTCAAAGTTGGGCGTTTTGATGCCAGGATGATTTTGCAGGATCGAGACGTAATCGCTCAGATCGTCGACGGCGATCATGAGGACATTCGGTTTTGTCTGTTCGGCGCACAGGGCTTGTCGTCCCACTGCGAGGGATGCGAGTAGCACGGCGATTGTGAGGATGCGTTTCATTGTATTGAGCGAATCAAGATCATTGGGGCGACCAGAACATGTGCGGCATAGAGATGGGAACGCAGAGAGAGAAAGCACTAGTCTCCCTTCTTCGTGCTCTTGCTTGACATCGTTCCGCCGGTGTTCGGCTGGTCGCGACGCGGAATTGTGCGCGGATGTACATCGGCATCGCCTGTGACTCCTCGCCACTTCACGCACTCCGCCCGCATTCGAGCGAGAGCCTTGGCGTGGGTCGGATCATCGATTAAATTCTTCACGCCCCACGGGTCGGCATCGAGATCGTAGAGTTCTTCTTTGGGCGCATCGCTCATGCAAAGCTGTCGGAGTAGTTCGTAGGGTAGCGGTTGCGAGTCTTTCCGCCGGATGGTTTCATCGTGTAGGTCGTTGGAATATTGTGGCCCTAGATCGCCGTACTCGCCGTGTCCGCTTCCAATGAACAACGCCTGTTCCACCGGGCCGGTCACTGTTTCCTGAATGATGTTGTGGATGTAGTAATAGCGTCCATCGCAGACTGCGCGGGCCATCGTCGTGTCCCCTTTGCCGGGAGCCGACATGAAGCTATTGTTGGTTTCGGTCATGATGGTTCGGCGATCCGCGACTTGTTCTGTCTCACCGCGAAGAATCGGCCAGAGCGATTCACCGTGGCAGACTTCAGCGGGCTTTATTCCAAATGCTGCTAGAAACGTAGGATTGAAATCCATCTGCGAGATGGGAGCGGAGACGATGCGCCCTCCTGGGATGTTGGGCCCTTTGATATAGCAAGGCACTTGCGTTCCGGCGGGATAAACACTGGTCTTGCCGCGCTGAACGGGAATGCCATGATCGCCGGTGAACACGACGATCGTGCGATCCGCTTGGCCGCTGGCCTCAAGCTTCGTCAGCAGTTGGCCAACAAAGGCGTCAATGTTGCGAACGTTCGAATAATACTGGGCAATATCAATGCGCGCCGCCGGCGTATCAGGGAGCCAAGGCAACATTTCGATCGCGGCGGGATCGACGTCTTTCGGCGCGGAGTTGCGATCTTTTGGATTGACGAGCTTGCTCTGAATCGACTTCCAGAACGGTGCGTGAGTGTCGCCGGGATTGCACCAGAAGAACCACGGTTTGCCGTTGGCGGCCGCGATCACCGAATCGAGATCTGCTTGATCCACGAACGAGTCGTAAGGAAAGTTGCGCGCCGGCTGGACATGCAGCTTGCCTGAGAGAGCGCAATAAACATCATTGGCTTTGAGCAACTGCACCAGAGTCGGAAGATCTTCGTGCATGCCAGGCACTGCAAGATTGGTCGGATCGTTCTGCTTGGTTAATGGATTGGGGAGCGGAATCCATTTTTCCGGTCCACCTAGCTTGGCGTGACGGTTGTGAACGTTCCGCCAGATACCATTGGCGTGTGGCGCGAGGCCGCTGTAGATCGCGCCTTTGCTTGGCGAACAGACGCTCTGGCCGCAGAACGCGCGAGTAAACACAACGCTCTCGGACGCGAGCCGATCCAAGCTGGGCGTCTTCAAGCCGCTGATCTGGGCATTGGGTTCGCGCGCCGCGCGCTCGCTGGTGTAGTAACCGAGATCCTCAACGTAAATGAACAGGATATTCGGCCGTTGGGAATCGGCGCGGACGGCCTGCGGCGCGAACAGCGCAGATGTCCCTAGAAGGAGGCCAGCCAGCACCAAATGGAGATTGCCTGGATGTGTTGCGAATCGAGTGTTTGTCACCGGTTGATCCAATAGTTGGAATGTCGCTGGAATGTTGGCAAGTTAGTGGCGAAATCGGCTCGTATCGCCGGTTCATGACTCGGCTTTCTTCTTCTTCTTCTTTTTCTTCTTACCGGAAGGATCTGGCGGAGCAATGTTCTTGCCTTCGGTCCGCGCTTTGAGCGCGGTGATTTCGGCTTCCGTCAATTGACGTCCTTCCGCGCGAGCTTTGACTAGCAACAGCGAGAAAGCGTCATCCGGCACGTCCTCCTTGGCACCGGGGCCTTTGCTGCCGTCGGGTTTGAAGGGCGGAGCGTATTCCGGCGCGCGCTCGCCGGGGCCTAATCGCAGGCGGACGTCGTCCCGCGCGAAGAACGACTGCTGCAAAGCCAGCATCTCCGCGAGCTTGTCTGGTTGTTCGGCCGCGAGGTTGCGCGTTTCCGTTCGGTCGTGGGTGAGATCGTAGAGTTGCCACGGCTGGCTGTACGCGGTGACCAGCCGCCAGCCTTGGTGGACGACAGCCATGTTGTTGAACAACGAGAAGTGCAAGGTGCGGTCAGGCAGCGTTTTGTTCTGCGTGAGAATTTGCGCGAACGACCGGCCTGGCAGCGGCGGATGCTCTTTGCCGCCGAAGTCGGATGGGTAACTTCCGCCGCTGACCTCGAGCAAAGTTGGCAGGAGATCAGCAATGTGACAGGGCTGATCTTCAAAACCAGCTCGCGGCTCGATCGCCGCCGACCAGTGAGCGATGAACGGCGTGGTCACGCCGCCGCTGTGCTGCGTCCGCTTGTAAAACTTAAAGGGCGTGTTGGACAGGTGCGCCCAGCCAAGTCCCACATTCCATGTCGTGTCAGGCGATCCGAACTCCCCTCGTCGCACACGGTCGTTCGGGCTCGCGCCATTGTCGTTCAGAAAGATGACCAGCGTGTTCTCGCGTTGCTTGAGTTCATCCAGCGTCTCCATGACACGTCCCACGCCCTGATCGACGATGTCCACCATGGCGGCGTAGGTGGCCATCCGCAGATCCTCAAATTCCTGGGACTGCTGGTCGAGCGAATCCCACGCCGGTAGATTCTCAGGTCGCTCGGGTAAGTTCCAGCCAGGGCCAGCCAGGCCGAGTTTTTTTTGCTTCTCAAAACGCGCGCGGCGGAGGACATCCCAGCCCTTGAGATACTTGCCGCGATACTTCGCGACTTGATCGGCTGGAGCCTGGATCGGCGAGTGGGGTGCGTTGTAAGCCAGATAGAGGAAGAACGGTTTGTCCGGATGGGCTTGTTTTTCTTCGCGCAGGAAACGCACCGCGTAGTCGGTCAGCGCCGTGGTGACGTAGAAGTCTTTTTCAGGAACGGGCCACGGCTGGCCGTCGAGCGTGAACGACTCATCGCCGAGAAAGAAGTTCGTGCCGCCTCCCATGAATCCAAAGTGCCGGTCAAATCCGCGCTCGAACGGAACGCCTGCCGCGTGCCACTTGCCCACCATCATCGTACGGTAGCCGGCCGCGCGAATCACTTCGCCCAGGTTGGGACTATCCTTGCGCGCCGCGACGTTTGGGTTGTGCGTCCACCAATGATGGCCGGTGATCAGCGCCGCGCGGCTGGGTTCGCATTTGCCGCAGTTGTAGAACTGCGAAAACTTAACGCCCTGAGTCGCTAGTCGATCAATGTTCGGAGTGGCGATCTCGCCGCCGTAACATCCGACGTCAGAAAAACCCATGTCGTCGGTGATGACGACGATGATGTTGGGGCGCGGTGCATCCGCTGCTGGACAGAGTTCACTGGTTGCCGCAGTCAGCAGCACGGAGAACAGTAAAACGCTTTTCATGGGGTGACTACCTGACGGTGAATGTACGGATGTTTTAAGGAGCTTTGCGACTCCCTTTTAACTCGGCCTGACCTTCTCGATCGGGATGATATTCTTTGGGATCGAACTTCGGATTAGGGAGCGGCACGACGGCTTTGGTGTCCGTCAAGAATTTCTCGATCAGCGCGTCGAGTTGCCGAACCTTGTCAGGCAATTCGGCAGCGAGGTCGTGATGTTCGCCCAGGTCGTCTTTCAAGTTGAACAACTTGTACCGATGTCGACCAGCGTCGCCGCCGTGAAAAATGCGGATCAACTTCCAGTCGCCAACATGTGCGCTCACCGACGGCGGCAGCCAGTCGGGAACACCTGGTGCATGTGGAAAATAGGTGAAGATGGCCTCGCGAGCGAGCGGTTTTCCCTGCAAAGCCGGTACGATGCTCGTGCCGTCGAACATTTGATTCCGCTGCGGCGTGATGCCTAGCAATTCGAGCAGTGTGGGATAGAAATCGCAACTCTGAATCATCTCCTCGCTGCGAGAGCCGGCGTCGACCTTTCCGGGTACGACCACGATCGCCGGGCCGCGGACGCCCCCTTCATACATCGTCGCCTTGCCGCCTCGTAGCGGCGCATTGCTAGTTGCGCTAACGCCGTCGACTTCGTTGTACATATTGCCTCCGTTGTCCGAGGCAAAGACGACAATCGTGTTGTCGGCGATGCGCAGCCGGTCGAGCGTATTGAGCAGCGTGCCAACGGCGTCGTCCATGCTCTCAATCATCGCCGCATACGTGGGGCTGCGCTGCGGACTTTTGGGATTGACCTGCTGGCGGTACTTTTCAATAAGCGCTGCTTTGGCATCAAATGGAGCGTGGACGCTGAACATCCAGTAATTCAGAAAGAACGGCTCATCGTGGTACTTTTCCAGAAACGCGACCGCTTCTTTGGCCATGCGGTCTTCGATGTGCTCATCGGGAATATCCGGATCGTGATCGAAGTCATTAAACTTCCACGGTGCGACATAACTTCCCGCCGGCCCTGGTCCAGGATGATGCGGGACATCAACATCGAATCCCTGCTGTAGAGGCGAATAAGGCTCCGGGCCGAGATGCCACTTACCGAAGTGACCAGTAACATAGCTGTTGTCTTTGAACATTTCCGCCAAGGTGTAGTACGTGGTATTGAGCCGCGACACCGATTGCGGAATGGTTGACTTTTGATTTGGCGCTCCGCTGGCGGTAGGCGTTGCCCGCAACGTGACTTTGGGAAGGTGACAATTAGGCGAGGTGATTCCGTGTCGTGCGGGACTCAGTCCAGTCATGACGCTGGCTCGTGTCGGAGAACAGAGCGGGCTCGCGGAATACGCGCGGGAGAATGTCATGCCGCGCGCGGCCAGCCGTTCAATATTTGGCGTCTTGTAGAACGTCGTTGTGCCAAACAGCGTCGTGTCACTCCAACCCAGGTCGTCGGCCAGAATCAGGACTACATTCGGTTTCCGTTCGGCGGAGGACAAGATGCCCACCAGCAACATTCCGAGGACTCCACCCAATGCGTATATTCGAGGCCATCGCAACTTGTTCATATACCGCCTATAATTTTTTACTACAGGTAGTGTGTGTTCTTACGGAACGGTATTCGTTTGCATCAGAGCGCGAAGATCATCGCCGTTGAGTGCGCGATTGATGATGAAAACATCATCGATGGCACCCTTGAAGAATTCTCGTTCGAGGGTCGCACGCATGACCTGGCGTCCGAATTGAACATGCTCCGAACCGCTGGACTGCACATCGGTATCGACCGCCACGCGTTGCTTGCCGAAGGTCCGCCGCTGCAACTGGCCATCGACATAGAGCAGCAAGAGGCCGCGCCCGTCGGGAGCGCCGTTGCGCAGATAAACAGCGGCGACATGATGCCACCGGCCGTCTCGCAAATCTTCATGACCGACGGTCAGCGGGCCACCAACGGCAATCTTGATACGACCGACAATGTCTATCGGCCGGTTCGTGTCCCCCACACCCAGTTCCCATGCCGCGCCGCGCTTTCGATCGGGATCGTGAATGCTAAAATCACCCCAGCCGACGATCGCCTGACCGTTGGCTGCTCCGAAGTCCGGCGCGAGTTTCACCCAGGCGGCCACAGTGCGGTCCGCATCCGCGCCAATACCTGTAAAAGCCGTTTCGACCCAGTCGTCGATGCCGTCGAACTCCAGCGCGCCGGAACCGTCCCGTTCGATCCAGCGGGCACCGTGCAACGACGCCGGCAGCATGGCCTCAGGAAAGCCCTCGCCGCGCGGAGTGGTAACTTCGCCGCCGCGCTCGGCGAACGGCCAGTGAACCCATTTCGTTGGCTGCCGACTGCTGCGTGGCAAGTGACTGACAAAACGCTCGGCTTCGGCGGCGATCGCGGTGGGGCCGCTCTTCTTGCTCCAACGGGCTCCTTCCCCCTCGCGCAGTACGGAGCGGTTCCGCTGCACGGCGAGTTCCACCTCACCTTCAAACACATGCACCGCCGTCCCTTGAGAAGGCAGCACCTCAACACCGAAACGGGTTCCCAAATCCAGCACCTCGCCCGCTGGCGTTTTGATACGCAGACCTGATTTACCCCTTTCCATCTCCGCATAACAGCGGCCGTTGGTCAGTCGCACCGTGTTCTTGGATTCCACGGCGAACTCCGCCGGACCTTCCAATACGAGGCGAGATTCACCGCCGAGTTCGATTTCCAGGATGCCCTCCTTGATGGTCACCAGCCGGCCTTCCTCCAACGCGCGC
>JBGSHH010001038.1:0-15115 GCA_041752355.1 Pirellulaceae bacterium
CGCGGTAGCGCGGCAGATCCTCAGCCCGCTCCTGTTGCCACTTTGGATTCCAACTGCTGACAATCGGACCGTGCGCTCCTCTCTCCGCTTTTTTCATTCACTGATTGCGCCGCTCATCGACCAGCGACGGCAATCGCCCGGGCAGCACTCGGATCTGTTGGCTGCGTTGCTCTCTGCGACCGATCAAGAAGGCGCTGCGCAACTGAGTGACCGTGAGGCCCGCGATGAAGCACTTACCATGCTGCTCGCCGGCAGTGACACGACGGCAGCCGCGTTGAGTTGGTCGGCCTTCTTGTTGGCGAAGCATCCGAACATACAACAGCGACTTCGAGACGTGGCGGCGAACGCCACAGATGATGCAATTTCCCAGGATGCAGAACAGGTCTTCCTGGAATCGATGCGTTTGTACCCGCCTGCCATCGCGATCGCTCGGCAAGCGGCGCAGGCGGTCGAAATCGGTGGCATTTTGGTCCCCCGCGGCGCGCTCGTCTTCGTCAGCGTATATTCCATCCACCATGATCATCGGTGGTTCCCGCAGCCTGAAGATTTTCAACCCCAGCGTTTCGCACCGGATCAGCTGAGTAAAATGCCCGAGAACGCGTTCTTACCGTTTGGCATTGGTCCTCGCGCATGCATCGGTCGCCGATTCGCGATGATGGAAGGCCCGCTGGTTCTTGCTGAGTTCGTGCGTAGGTTCGATCTTCAGCTGATTGAGCCGAATCAACAACCAGAACTCGAAACCCAGCTCTCGCTGCATCCACGTCATGGGCTGCGACTGCGACTGACACGCCGCTGAGAACTTGGCGGTGATCCGGATATTGTTCGTCGCCTTGGCCGGGGCGGGAACTAAGCCTGACGCTTGCATGATGCCGTCCAAGGAAACCTGAGCGCCGACGATGCATTGCTGCATGGTTAGCGCTCCATACTTTCCTGCTTGATCCGGAGCAGTCAGCTCTCAGCCGCGAATCGCTGCCTCGATGGCGGCGACGTCGATCTTCTTCATCGTCATCATCGCATCGAACGCGCGCTTGGCGACAGCGCGATCGGTACTGGTGTACGCTTTCGTAAGGACGATTGGCGTAATTTGCCAGGACAATCCCCATTTGTCCTTGCACCAACCGCACTGGCTCTCTTGGCCCCCGTTTCCAACGATCGCGTCCCAATAACGATCGGTTTCGGCCTGGTCCACGGTTGCGACTTGAAACGAAAACGCTTCGCTCTGCTTGAATGCCGGGCCCCCATTGAGCCCGAAGCAGGGGATACCAAGCACCGTAAACTCGACCGTCAACACCTGCCCTTGCTTGCCGTCTGGAAAGTCGCCGGGAGCGTGATGAATCGCGTCAACTGACGAATCGGGGAAGGTCCGCGCATAGAATCGCGCCGCCGCCTCAGCATCGCTTTCGTACCAAAGGCAAATCGTGTTCTTGGCTGGCTTGTTCATGTTACTTCTCCCTTGCGATGAACCAACAGCGGCCGGAGTCGACGAGCGCCCCTGGGCGGCCCTTGATAAAAATCCACGTCTAGGCGTACGGCAATTCTTGCATGCTTCGAGGAACACCCTTTTGGCACTGCCCGCCTTCCTGTTAGTTGGTCGAACGGCAGAAGGGCGAATCGACAAGCGAACCAAAGATTCTTCGAAATTCTCAAGTCTGCACGGGTCAACGTGCTCCGTTCCTCCGCCTTAAGGCGCAAGTTTGCAGTGGTATTGTAATTACGCGGTGGTCGTGTCGACTTGGGCCGGCGGGAAATGCTCCACATGCGATTCTCCGTTGCGTCCAAAATAGATGACGCGGCGACCGGTGATCTGGACGAAATAGCCTACGCAGCCAGCGACCATCGTCTTACGGATGAAGTCTAAGTAGGTGTGCTCGTTGTGCTGACTTTGGCGAACGGCGGCTTCGACGGCGGATGCTGAAAACGCAGCGGCCGTTGTCTGCGCAGGGTGTGGGGTCGCCACCACCAGAGATTCACCATCTGCCATATAGTACGTGATTTCCTGACGACTGTAGTCCGCGTGGTAGCGTTCCACGCCGACCCTCGTAAGCCTGCCAACGATTTCCGGAAAAGTCAGTTCGCCGGTCAATGCACCTTGTGCGCACTCGTGAATGAGCTGTGTTTGTTCTGCGTTCATAATATCTCCTGCGTCGTTGGTGAAACGGGTTTCAATCAACGGGTAAGTCCTTCCAGCCTTCCCGCCGGACGATGTCCTGGAGCACCCTCACCAAACTTTTTCTCTCTTCCGCCCTCAGATGTCCGAAGAATTCGCGATCATTTTCGTCGGCAAGCTGAGCCAAGACGGGGACGAGACGCTTGCCTGCCGCGGTGAGTTCGACGGTCTGGTAACGCCGGTCGCCATCCGATGCTGAACGCGCCGCCAGCTTCTTTCGGCACAGTCGTTCGACAAGCTTGGAGACTGCCCCGCGTGTCATACCCACGGCATCCGCAAGCTGACTCGGATTGGCAGGCCCCGCGTCAAGCATTTGCCGCAGGAGAACCCACTCCGCAACCGTGACGCCTTGCGCTTCGACCTGCAGCGCAAAGGCGTGTGATACGTGGTTCGAAACGAACCGCAACCAGTATCCCAGATGGTCGTCCAGCGCGCTTGTCGATTTCTTCGCCATGGCTTTCTCACAACGAGTGTGCTATCGGGACCCGTCGTCCAAGCCCTTGACCCCGCGCCCCAAGGCCTCACAGTAGTTTCCTAGGAAACTATACGGACCGCCGAAGGGCATGTCAACAGGCATGAATCCAAGGCAAGCTCGCAGAAGTTGCGGACCCGCTAAGAAGACCAAGACTTCCAATTCGGCCCGTCCAGAGTCCTGGGCGTTTTCCCTTACCCGCGCATCGCCAGGCGAGACATGAGGCCAATGTAGCCCAGAAGCACCGTGCAAACGGCGGCGGCGAGGAGTTGCATCGGGGTCCAAGACTGTAACGATTCAATGATCGATTGCACGATGTTGAGCAGGTAATACATCGCTAAATCTCTCCAGAGTGTGGGGCTAAGAGAAACGTAGCTTATTATTTAGCGCCAGGTCGGAATTTTAATATTTCGCCTGCCAACGAGCGGCTTAAGCAGGCCATTCGCCTCAGGAAGTTGGCCGGTTATGCTGAGATGGACCCTTCCACCTTGGCGAGAAAGAATCCGTGCCACTGCTCATCGATGGCTACAACTTGCTGCACGTAACCGGCCTAACAGGTCGCGGTGGGGCGGGTTCGTTCGAGCAATCGCGCGCGGCGCTGCTGAGCTTCTTGGGCATGGCCTTGGGGGAGGACGAACGAGCGCAAACGACAGTCGTCTTCGATGCCAGTGAAGCGCCGCCTGGCTTGCCGAATGAATACACCGTGCATGGCATGCAAGTGTCGTATGCACGACATCATGAGAGCGCCGATGAAATGCTGGAAGAACTCATTGCCGCGCATCATTCGCCGAAGCGATTGACGGTCGTGTCAAGCGATCATCGCGTGCAACGCGCCGCCAAACGCAGGAAGGCTACCGCGGTGGATAGCCACGTTTGGTATGCGCAGTTGCAAGCAGCCTGGCAATCGCGCGGTAAGTCGCTGAGCGAAGAAGACCACAAACCGGACGTGCGACCTTCGCCCAGTGAAGTGGCGGCATGGCTGCAGGCGTTTGGTCCCATCGACACTACGGAACCAGACCTGACCATCCAATCACGACCATCAAAAGCGCCGGCTAAACCGACATCGCGGAAGCCAGTGAAGAAACGGCGTGCGACGAAGACGACTCCCCGCGCCGATGCCCCCACATCAAGTATTCCGCCAAGTCGTAAGCCGCCCTCGCGGAAGAAAAAGCCGCTCGCCAAACGACCGCCGCGCAAACCTGGCAAGCCACCGAATCTTGGCTTTGGCTCGCTCGATAATCTGTTTCCGCCAGGCTACGGCGAGGATGTGGAAAATGAATCGTGACGAGTGATGGATCGGAGAACAAACATTCCTGTCTGTCTAACTTTCCTGTCTGCAGACGAAAAGGTCTCCCCCGTTATTTCACGTACTTGAGTGCCTTGTCGGAAATATCCTTGCGGCACCAGGCACCTTGCCAACGAATGCATTTCACCGCGGTATAGGCTTGTAACTTAGCGGCGGAAATCGAGTTGCCCAGCGCCGTCACGCCAAGTACACGACCACCATTGGTCACCACCGCGCCACCTGCGGATGTTGTCGTACCAGCATGAAACACTTTCACGTCCGGTAAGGCAGCGGCGTCTTCGAGTCCGCGAATGACCTGCCCCTTTTGGTAATCGCCGGGATAGCCTTCGCTGGCCATCACCACGCAAATCGCGGGGCGCGGATCCCATTGCAGCGAACCGACTTCATCCAAGCGCCCATCGACGGTTCCTTCGAGCACGTCCAGCAGATCGGTCTTGAGTCGCATGAGTAGCGGTTGGCATTCGGGATCACCCAAACGAACGTTGTATTCCAGCACTTTCGGTCCTTGATTGGTCACCATCAGTCCGGCATAGAGTACGCCGCGAAAGGGCTGGCGACTGCGCTTCATGGCATGCACCGTCGGCACCAAAATGTGTTCCTCGACCCAACTCATCATTTTGGAATCGACGAGTGGGGTAGGGCAGTAGGCACCCATGCCGCCGGTATTGGGTCCAGTATCCCCATCGAAAGCCGGTTTGTGATCCTGGCATGCAGGCAGCGTGACAATGGTACGGCCGTCGGTAATCGCGAGCACGCTCGCTTCATGGCCATCGAGACGCTCCTCGATGACCATCTCGCGTCCCGCTTCGCCAAACTCGCGCTGAAAGCCGATTCGGTCGATCGCATCCAGGGCATCCGCGCGTCTGCGACAGACAACCACCCCTTTGCCCGCCGCGAGGCCGTCGGCTTTGATCACCAGCGGCACGTCTTGGTCTTCGTTGGGATAGCGGTCTTCAATATAGCGCTGCGCGCTTTCGGCCGTCTTGAAGACGCGGTAGTCCGCCTGCGGCACGTCGGCGGCACGGAGCATGTTCTTGCAGAAGACTTTGCTGCCTTCGAGTTGAGCGGCGACTTTGGAAGGGCCAAAGACTTTGAGCTTCTCGGCCGTGAAGGCGTCGACGATGCCCGCAGCCAGGGGGGCTTCGGGGCCAATGACCGTCAGACCGACCTGATTCTCTTTAGCGAACTTAATGAGCTTGCGAAAGTCATCCGCAGGGATGGGCACATTTTCCGCGTCGATCTGCGTGCCCGCATTGCCAGGGGCGACGAAGACTCGCTCCGCGCGGGAGCTTTGCTTCAATTTCCACGCCAAAGCATGTTCGCGACCACCATTACCAACGACCAAAACATTCATATCCACTGTCCCCGCGAGCGACCAACTGCAAACAAGAGGGATGAGGGCGGGTCACTAAGAAAGTGGACCTTTGCCAATCCGACAATCGGGAATTTTACGCCAGCAGCCGCTTGGGAACGAGGCTATGGGCAAAGTTTTAGCGCCCGTTGGCCGATGGGTAAGTGATTGCAGGTCAAAACGAAAAGCCGCTAGGGGAGGGTTTGACGACGGTTACCCTACCGTTTACGCTTGCGGTTTCTGTGAAGAACTGCCGGTAGCTAGTCTTATTCGCATTTCGCAGCGGGTCGCTTCCGACCCATTTAACAGGCTTGTAACCCTAGAATCCGGCGCGATGGGTGGTTGACATTAAGCTGTGTTGGTGTATAAATTTCTTGGATTCGTGAAAAACTTCACAAGCCCCACTCCCAGGCGGGAGGAAGGGCTGTAAATTCAAACGACATAAGACTTTCGGCATTGTGGCGACTTCTACCTTCCAATTCCAGCTAGCGACGAATGCATGCGTCTGGCCAGCGACGGAATTGATTGTTGGGTGAGCGGTTTATGGCTGACAAGAAAAAGATGACGGTCGCCGAAATGATTGCGGCGGCACGTAAAGCTGATTCCAAAGGGGGCGAGGAGGCGAGCGCGCCACCGCCGGCGGATGAGGCTGCCGCAGCGGCTCCCGCTGAAGAATCAGCGCAGTCAGCGCCTGCCCCTGCCAAAGCAGCACCGGCCAAAGACGCCAAGAAGATGTCGGTGGCCGAAATGCTGGCCGCCGCACGTGCCGAAAAGTCCGCTCCCAAGCCAACGGCCGCCAAACCGGCGGAGGCCAAAGCTGTCGAAGCCAAGCCGGCCGCCGCCAAACCGGCAGCAAAACCTGCCGCTGCGAAATCGGAAACTTCGCCTGCTTCGCCATCTACGGAAAAGGACACGGCCAGCATCCTGGCTGCCATACGTAAGACCGCGAAGCCCGGCCCCGTTTCCAAGTCGGCGGCTCCAGCAGAAACAAAACCTGCCGGTAAGCCGAAAATCCCCGTCCCTCCGATGCCGGAGAAGCCGGCTTATGCTCGCCCTCGACCGGTGACGGCGGCCGCGACCGATCGTCGTGGCTTTTTTGCAACTGGCGCGGGGGTGTTGTTGGGTTCCTGGCTGGCGATTGGTTTTACGTCGTTGGCGGTGACCAATCTTTTGTGGGTACTCGGGCTGGCGCGGTTCATGTTTCCCAACGTACTGATCGAGCCGCCGACCAAGTTTCGCGTCGGCTTTGTGGATGACTTCGCGCCTGGTCAGGTTTCAGAAAAATACAAAGCGCAGTTCGGTGTTTGGATCGTGCGCTACGAGTGGGAAGGTCAGCCGATGATCTATGCCCTGAAGACGGTCTGCACTCACCTGGGATGCACGCCGAACTGGCTCGAAGGCGAACAAAAATTCAAGTGCCCTTGCCACGGCAGTGGTTTCTACAAAGATGGCGTGAACTTTGAAGGTCCGGCGCCGCGTCCACTGGAGCGCTACGGCATCTCGAAGGTGGATGGACAATTGCAAGTCGATAAGAGCGCCACTTATCACGAAGAGACCGGCCAGTGGGCCGATCCCGCCAGCTTTGTGCTGACCTAATGGCGATCAAACATGGCATCCTAACGTGGCCTAGTGCTTAACTCGTCGCATCGATTTTTGGTAGCTTGATATGCCCCCTATTGGCGACATTATTCGCGAGTCTCAGATTTGGAAGAGTATCTTCCGGCATCCCATGCCGGCAGATCGCCGCAATCGCATTGTGGTGATGCTCACCAACTTCTTTCTGCACTTGCATCCCGTCTCGATTAAGAAGCAAGGCATCGCTCTTAGTTACACCTGGTGTATGGGCGGTATCACGTTTTTCTTGTTTCTGGTCGAAACCGTGACCGGCGTGTTGCTGATGTTTTACTATCGGCCCACGTTGGAATGGGCCTATAACGACATTCTCGCACTGCGCGATGTCACGAGTTTGGGTATTTTGCGCGAGATCCATCGATGGGGCGCGCACTCGATGGTGATCACCGTTTGGTTGCACATGTATCGCGTGTTCCTCACCGGCAGTTACAAGCCGCCGCGCGAGTTCAACTGGGTCGTTGGTGTGATCTTGCTACTCCTAACCCTGCTATTGTCGTTTACGGGTTATCTTTTGCCGTGGGATCAGTTGGCGATTTGGGCCATCACGGTCGGTTCCAACATGGCTCGCGCAACGCCGCTTTTGGGTTATGAAGGCCCTGGTGCGCCGCTGTTGTCAGTCGACGGCATTGATATGATCACCAACGCCTCTGACGCTCGCTTTGGCCTTTTGGGCGCGCGATTCGTGGGCGAAGAAACGCTCAACCGGTTCTATGTTTTGCACTGCGTGGCGATTCCGCTGGGCGTGTCGCTGTTACTGGCGATTCACTTCTGGCGTGTTCGTAAAGACGGCGGTATCAGCGGACCATTGTAAGGCTTTGAACGGGGGTTTCGAATGAACGAAACCCGGCACCTGGCGCCACACTATTTGGCCAATCCATCATGCACGGACACGTCGATTACGCGACCTTTTTGCACCACATCTCAGGCTTCCTGGGTGGCTATTATCTGCTGCTCGCGCTGATGAACGCCTGTGCCGCGTTCTATTTGTGGAACTCAGGCAAAGCGAAGTTCTTGTTTAAGATGGGGCCGTTTCCGTTTACGACCGCCACGATCTGGCTGGTTGTAGCGATGGTCTTTACGGTAATCGCGCCCATCGCAATGAGCGGGCAACCCTCCTGGATGTGGCTGATCTCGATTCCGCAACCAATTCGCGACGCCGCCGACAAGATTCTCGGCCCGATGGTTTACACCATGGGTGGTCTGTTGTTTTTCACCATCCTGTATTTGGGCCGCCGATTCTTTGTGAAGCCCACCGTCGCCTGGGTTTGCTTGAACCTGACGATGCTATTCATGGGTCTATCGTTGACCGATCCCAACTTCGCCGAAATCATCACCAAGGCAGATAATGTGCCGATCGTCGGCTTGATCTACTTGCTCGGCTTCTTCACCTGGCTTTCCGCCGCGAAAGCGGTCGAGAATGACGATCGCGCCAAGCAAGGTCTGGAACCGACGGAGAAGCTCGATTCCGAGAAGATTCTCGTGTGGCCCGACTTGGTCTACACCGAACTGATTTGCATGGTCGCGCTCACCGCGATTTTGATTGTCTGGGGCATCATGCTGCAAGCGCCGCTGGAAGAACCAGCAAGTAGCGTCAAGACGCCTAATCCATCCAAAGCGCCTTGGTACTTTCTCGGCCTGCAAGAAATGCTGGTCTACTACGATCCGTGGATGGCCGGTGTGGTGCTGCCCAGCATGGTCGTGGCCGGTCTGATGGCGATTCCTTATCTCGACTTCAACAAGCAAGGAAACGGCTATTACACGATCGATCAACGCAAATTCGCGTACATCATGTTTCAGTTCGGCTTTTTCGTGCTGTGGGTGATGTTGATCGTGATGGGAACGTTCATGCGCGGACCCAACTGGAACTTCTTCGGACTGTACGAGACGTGGGACGCGCACAAAGTCGAAGCGCTGAACAACGTCGACTTGTCGCAATACTTCTGGGTCAACGGCCTGGGTATGGAACGGCCCAAAGTGTTGCCGGATTATTCTGCAGGCTACTCCTTCTTTATCTACATATTGCGCGAATTGCCCGGCATCGTTTTGCTGGTGGGTTATTTGCTAGTGTTACCGCCGGCGATGGTGCTGGCCAGCAAGTACTTCCGCGATATGTTTTTGAAGATGGGTTTCATTCGGTACATGGTGCTGACCAACCTGCTGCTGATGATGATGCTATTACCGATCAAGATGCTGCTACGTTGGTCGTTTAACTTGAAGTACTTCATTTCGTATCCCGAATTTTTGCTCAATTTCTAACGGTCCAGTCAAACGTTGGAAACGCGAGTTACCCGATAATCTGCCCCACGTGGCGGAGTGACGATTTATGCCAGCCAATGAATCAACATGGCGCGATCAGAAGCAGTTGCACGTGCTGTTCGCCATCAGCGGCGCGATCCTGTTCTTCGCGACGATCTGGATGTTCGTGAAGGACCACTCGCGCGAGTGGAAAGAATATCAACTGCAAGCGCGCCAAGTGCAAATTACCGCCGACGAGTGGCAAGAACAGGCCACGCGGACGGTCGAATATCGACAAAAGCATGCCGAACTCGAGCAAGAATTGATGGCGGCCAAGGCGAAGGGTTTCGATGAGAAACTGTTGAACCAATTCAAGGCCAGCATTAATACGGATCTCGCACAGCGCTACATGCACGAGCAGGGCGACGGTGCGGATATCAACAACGCTCCGACGTACGACTTCGCGAAATTCGATCTCGCCTATGCTGAGTTGCAAAAAGTTGCCGGCGATGCGAGCGACGCTCGGCAAGCTGCGAAGACCGCTGAGGCCGCCGCACAACAAGCCGCAAAAGAATACGACACGGCGTTAATCGAACGCACCGAGGCCGAAAAGGCGCTTAAAGCCGCTGCGGCCGACGCTAAAGAACAGGCCGCCGCCGATCTCAAAACCAAGTCGGACGCGGTCGAATTGAAAAAGACTGCTCGCGACGAAGCGATCGCTCAGGCCAAGGAAGCCGATGCCAAGGCGATCGCCGCCGAAATCGCCGCTGGCAAGCAGCGCGCCAGCCTACTCGAAACGATGCGCGCGTTCATCGCGGCGGCCAGGTTTCGCGAAGACCGACTCTCCGGCGAACGGAAGTTCCAAAGCGCCAATCTCGACAAAGCGAAAGCGGATGAAGGGATCGGTGTCCGTGACAGCTTGTCCGCGGATGCGATGAAAGCGTTGGTCGAGAAAGTGGAAGTCGCCCAAGCCATCGTCGACAAGCTGACGTTGCGCTATCAAGCGGCGATGGTACATCGCGAAACGCTGCAAAAGATCGCCAAGACAATCACCGCCGAACAGGACGAAATCGCCAAGCAGCTTGATGCCAACAGCGCCCAACTCGTGACGCTCGAAAAGGCCATCGTGCAGAAGCGCTCGACGTATGTGGTTTGGTGGGGGCCCATTCCCACGCCTGGCAAGAAGTGGATTGAACTGCCGATTTTGGATGCCTTCAACTCGCCGCTGAAAATCGAGAATCTGTGGAGCGATGGCCTTACGATCGACTACAACTTCAAGGACGTCCGGCGCTACGACCGCTGCACGACCTGCCATCAACTGATGGAGAAGTCGCAGCCCAGCAATTCTGGCGAAGGTCTCTATGTGAAGGAACGACTGCTCACACTGATTCTGACGCCCCCTAGCGAAGAGAAGCTCGCCGAACTGAAGAAGATTGCGGGCGATAAGCCGCTGACCGTTGAGGACATCTACGGCGTTTCACTCACCGCAGGTGGTCTCGTGAATCGCAATGCGGTTTCGATTACCAACGTCGTCCGCGACAGCCTCGGCTCGCGAGCCCGCCTCAAGCTCAATCCAGAATTGACGGAGCCCGAGACAGGCGAGGAGATTCGCAACTCGCTCTTGATGACTTCGACCGCCGAACAGCAGATGTACGCATTGGACAATCCCGCCAATCCCTTTGCCCCTAGCAATGGTTTGTTCGTCGGCGATGTGCTCGTGGATGTTGATGGCAGCATGGTCTACACCTTGGCGGAAGCCGAACGGTTTTTGCTCGAAGGAGGCAACGCCGGCCGGCCACTGACGCTATTGGTACGGCGCGGTTTGGCGAATCCCTACACCAGCCACCCGCGGCTGGACTTGTTCGTGGGTCCGCTGAGTCCGCACAAGATGCAAGAGTTCGCTTGCACCATCTGTCACGACGGCCAAGGGAGCGCTACCGAGTTCAAATGGGTTTCTCACACGCCTAATGACGTGGTGGAATCGAAAGAATGGGTCAACGAACATGGCTGGTTCGACAACCACCATTGGATTTACCCTATGCAGCCCAAGCGGTTCGCCGAATCGAGCTGCTTGAAGTGCCATCACGAAGTAGTCGACTTAGAGCCCAGCGAAAGGTTCCCCGAACCACCAGCTCCCAAAGTGACCCACGGTTACGACTTGATTCGCAAATATGGTTGCTACGGTTGTCACGAGATCAATGGCTACGATGGTCCCAACAAGCGGATCGGTCCTGACCTGCGTTTGGAGCCGAACTTCTTTGCCGCCGCGCAACAACTTAAGGCCGACCCCAACTATGAAAAGCTAACGGCCGAAGAACGGTTCTGGGTGGAAACAATCATCGAGCATCCGGAGCGTAGCGAAGAACGAAATCGCGTCGCGGAGCTGCTCAAGATCGACGAGGCCAATGCTGAACCACGTTTGTCGAAAGACGCTTATCAATTGGCTCCGCTATTCAAAGACGCGGACGCCCCTGGCACACTGCGCAAGCCGGGGCCAAGTTTGCGATACGTCGACCAAAAGCTCGATACGCAATTCATGTACGATTGGATCGCCAATCCGCGCAACTTCCGCCCCAGCACGCGCATGCCACGTGTTTTTGGTTTGTGGGATCACCTGGACGGCGAAGGGCTGCATATGGCCCAAGACTACGAGCCGGTGGAAATCGAGGCGATTTCGACCTATTTGCGCGGTAGCAGCCAGAAGTTTGATTACCTTCAACCGCCTGCGGAAGTGAAGCTTGCTCCCGATGCCGAGCGTGGCAAGGTGCAATTCCAAACACGCGGTTGCCTTGCTTGCCATAGTCATGCCGAATTCGCCGATGCCGACGCATATCGCGACCCGCAGGCGATCGTGCAAGGTCCAGACTTGTCGAATCTCGCGAAGAAGTTTGATCCCGAACGCAATCCCAATGGCCCGAAGTGGCTCTATAGCTGGATCAAAGAACCGACGCGTTATCATGCTCGCACGGTGATGCCGAATCTGTTTCTCGATCCGCTGCCGGTGGCCACTGGTAAGATGACCGTCAAGAAAGTGGTCGATGGCCAGGAGCAGGATGTAGAAGAAGACGTGCTGGAACTCAGCGATCCGGTTGCCGATATCGTTGAGTACTTGCTCACTTCCACCGCCGGCAAGTCGTCGGATTGGAGTCCCAAGAAACCAGACGCGATGGAGGCTGACGAAGACGGCAATTCGCCGCTGGATAAATTGCTGGTCGAATATCTATCGGGCGCTTTCACAATTCGCGCTGCCGAGCAATATGCCAAGAATGGCATCCCTGCATCCAGGGCAGCCGACTTGAAGGGTGCCGAACGCGACCTGCTGCTTTCCGAGGGTCAAGAGTCGGTCACCCAAGAGCAAAAAATGACCTATTTGGGTCGCAAGTCGATTGCCAAGTATGGCTGCTACGGTTGCCACGATATCCCCGGATTTGAAGATGCCAAACCAATCGGTGCCGGCCTGAACGATTGGGGGCGTAAGGAATCGTCTAAGCTCACGTTCGAGCATATCTTGGAATACTTGCACACCGGCCATCATCCGCCGATGCAGGCGCACGACGAAACCGCTGAGAGAACAGTACCGGAGGAGAATGACAATCCTGCCGCGGCGGAATCAGCTAGCGAAAATTCTGCAGCAGAACCGGCAGCGGAAGCCCATGCCGCACACGGCCATGCGGCAGGGGAACATGCCGATGATCACGAACAAGTGCCGCCATGGTTCATGATGCAACTCAATGCTGGCAATCGCACGGGTTTCCTTTATCAGAAACTGCGCGAACCACGTAGCTACGACTGGAAGAAAGTCGAATTCAAGAAGTACAACGATCGCCTGCGGATGCCGCAGTTTCCGTTTAACGAGGCCGATCGCGAAGCGGTGATGACGTTTGTGCTCGGTCTGGTGGCTGATCCGCCGGAGCCCAAGTACGTCTTCCAGCCGGATCCGCGCCAACAAGCGATCATCGACGGACAAAAAGTGCTGGAGAAATACAACTGCCAGTCGTGTCACATACTGCAAATGGAGCAGTGGAAGTTAGCCTTCGCGCCCGATACGTTTGGCGAACAGCTAGCGCCTGAGGACGCCGCCAAGACGTATCCGTTCCTGATGCTACATGTGCCACCAGAGTTACAGGAACTGTCGAAGTCGAAAGATCGCCGTGGCTTGAACACTGCGAACCTCTCGATCATGCCGCGCGTGCGCGCCAGCGACGGTCGTCCCGATGTGGCCGACGAGAATGGCGATCCGCTGGAAGAAGAGGAGGAGTACGATCCAACGAAGACGAGTTTGTCGTTTGACCTCTGGCAACCGGCGGTGCTCAGTGGGGAGCCATTCCTGGTCGGTCTCAAGCCGGAAACGATTCCCTTCGACATGATCGAGAAGCGTCACGCGGCGCAGGGTGGTTTTCTGACCCGCTACCTGCTCCCAGTGGTTACCCAACTCGATGCGCAAGCTTCCGGTTCGGCCAAGGGTGGAGAGGCAATGGCCTGGCTACCACCGCCGCTCATCGGAGAAGGGAAGAAGGTGCAGTCGGCATGGTTGCATGAGTTCCTACTGGAGCCCTATCCCATTCGACCCGCGGTTTATCTGCGGATGCCGAAATTCAATATGTCGCCGGACGAAGCCACCCAACTGGCCGCGTATTTCGCCGCCGTCGACAACGCCGAATACCCGTACACGTTCGCTCGCAGTCGGCAAGCGTCCACCCGCGAACTTACCGAAGCGGAGTATCAAGCGCGATGGAGTCAACTGGCGGCCAGCGACAAGCCAGCAGAAGGATCTCGCTATGACCACGCGATGAATATCGTGGTCTCAGGCAACTACTGCGTGAAGTGTCACATCGTGTCCGACTTCATGCCCAAGTCCTCGCAACGCTCGCTCGGCCCCGACTTGTCGAAGGTTTACTCGAGGTTGCGCCCGGACTACCTCCGCGAGTGGATCGCCAATCCCAAGACCAAGCTGCCGTATACGGCGATGCCGATCAATATTCCCTACGATGCCGCGGCGCCGCATTTAGGTGGCGTGGATCAAAAGTTGTATCACGGTACCAGTATTGAACAGCTAGATGGTTTGGTCGACTTGCTAATGAATTTCGATCAGTACTCGAAGTCCCAAGCCAACGTCTCGGCGCTGGAAGAAGCGTCGCGGGAAGCGGCTGCTAAAGCCGAAGCGGAAAAAGCCGCCGCGGAAGCAGCCCAACCGCCCGCCACGGATGATCCAAAGCCCGAGACGCCAGAAGACAACTAATAAAGAGGTCGCGGATGACCGCAAGCGTGGTCCGCGCAATAGTCGAGAGCCAGGGAAACGGATATAGTAAAAACATGTTCGTCCCTCCCCGGTTCCCTGATTGTAAGGAACTGGAAAACTCGTGGCAGGCGCACTAATCGTCTCGATGACGGCCTAGTGCGAATGCTCTCACCCTTTAGGTCCGTGAAGCTGCCCGCAGTCACTATCAGATTGCGATCAGGCAGTGCAGCGCGACTGACATTTGGAGTGTGTTCCATGAAGAAACTATTTGTAATGAGCCTGGCAGGGCTGTTGGTCGCCTGCGGAGCCATCTCCGCGCAAGCCGCTGGTTGGGGCAATGTCAAAGGCAAGTTCACGTTCGATGCTCCGGCTCCTAAGCCAGTTGCGATCAAGGTCGACAAGGATCCGGCCGTCTGCGGCAAATTTGGTCTGGTCGATGAATCAGTCGTGGTCGGCAAAGATGGCGGCATCGCCAATATCGTGATCGGAATCTACCTCAAGGCAGGCGCCAAGAAGCCAGAAATCCACCCTGATTACGCCAAGACCGCCAAGGACGAAGTCACGCTGGACAACACCAAATGCCGCTTCGAGCCGCATATCGCACTCTTGCGGACAATGCAGACCCTGGTACTCGCCAATACCGATCCCATCGGACACAACGTCAAAGGGGACTGCCTTACCAACGCCCCCTTCAACGATTTGATTCCCGCTGG
>JBGSHH010001039.1:0-3893 GCA_041752355.1 Pirellulaceae bacterium
ATAGAAATGCAACCTTCAACTCGCCAATATGGTTTGTCGGCCATGTACGAATTCGAATATCTCAAGGCTTGTTGAGCTCGAAAGTGCAGGCGTTCAGAGCATTCCCTTTTCTTAAACGCTCAATCCTCGCACTGGGCGGGATACAGCCTTAGCGTGCGAAATAAGGGCGAGACATAGTATCACGCATGGGGACAGGTGGATCAATCAGGGGCACACACCTACCCAGAACTGCGGCACTATTTGGAGCAGTGGTCCGTCGCGTCCGCCTTACCAAACAGAAGCCATTGGCTCGAGAATTCCCTTAAAAAAGGGGGTGCGTCACTATCGCCTCGCGATCAGTTACCTAGCGAGTAGCACGACAATATGCCCTACCAACTCATGGCGGGCAGCCTCTGCTGATTTTTTGGCAGCGCTGGACAACGTCTTGGCGCGCGCTTTGCTTGTGTAGCGTCTGCGATGCGAAGTGCTCTGCCTTTTGTCGCAGTTCAGAGGGGCCCAAAAAAGAGGTTTATGGCAGGCGATTGATCTGCCTGGTGGAGAAACTGCCATCATTCACCGCCGAGTACGGTGCGATATTCGCTCCACATGAAAAGAGTCTTTGAAGGAAAGTTAATCGCTTAAAATCCGGTTGAGTGGATGCTTATGGCTGGAAGTTTAGTATCCAGATTGAAGCCAACGGGGATTCCTTTTTGGCGGCGTATAAGCCGCTGTGGGAAGAGTATACGTCGTTGGTTCAGCCGCAGAGAGTGGAGCCTGTGGTTACTGAGTCTGTGGTCGGCGCCGGAAGCGAGAGATGAAGCCGGACTAGTGATGGTGCAGATTGATGGACTAGGAAGAGCGCAGCTCGAGCGCGCGCTGCGGGAGGGTCGGATGCCCTTTCTGCGGCGGCTGTTGCAGCGTGAGGGGTACGACTTGCATACGCTCTATTCAGGAATGCCCTCGACGACGCCTGCCGTGCAAGGAGAGTTGTTCTATGGTGTGAAGACCGCGGTTCCGGCGTTCAGCTTCCGGGAAGCGTGGTCAGGAAAAATTATGGATATGGTGACACCTCAAGCCGCCCTACGTCGCCAGGAGCAACTGTCTCAGCAAGGTACGGGCCTGTTACTTGATGGTAGCGCCTACTCGGATATCTACACCGGTGGTGCTGCGGAACCTCATTTTTGTCCGACGACGATGGGCTTGGGGAACGTGATACGCAATGCAACGGTGCCCCGTATTTTACTGGTAGTGATCTGGAACACTTTTGCGCTGGTGCGCATCGCCATTCTGGCCTTCGTCGAACTGTTGGTAGCAATGAAAGATGCGTTTCAAGGATTGAGAGCAGGGCATCATTGGTGGCCCGAATTGGCTCTTGTTCCCAGTCGTGTCGCTATCGGTGTGATCGCGCGAGAATTGATCGCAATCAGCGCGGAAATCGATGCCACGCGCGGTCTCCCGATCATCCATTTGAATTTGCTGGGCTATGATGAACAGTCGCACCGGCGGGGACCGAGTTCCCTGTTCGCGCATTGGACGTTGCGCCAGATCGACCGCTCGATCCAACGAGTCAGCGATGCCGCATTTCGTTCGCCGCGCCGCGACTATCAAGTGTGGATCTACTCGGACCACGGCCAATTGGCGACCCAGCCCTATTCCGTTGTGCGTGGAAAGACGCTGCAAAATGTCGTACTCGATCTGTACGAGAACACCGGCGACGATTCAGGTCCATCACCGCAATTGCCTGCTGGAATCGAATCGCAACGATCCACGAGGCTCGGTGGAGGAATGGCGCAGCGACTGCTCCCGGAACTGGGGCTCGAAGACTACCTACTCGAAACGCAACTTCCTGCGGTCGCGGGCAAGGGGCCTGTGGCGCATATTTATTGGCCGACGAAACTCTCGACAGAACTCCTGCATCAGCTTAGCGCTCGGTTGACACAACAGGAACAGGTACCGCTGGTGTTCTTTCTAGATGAGAATGATGGCGTGCTGGCATGGAACGAGCACGGCTGCTATCGGTTGCCTGAGGACAAAGCAGCCATCTTTGGCGAGGACCATCCGTTCCTCGCGGAACTGGCGGAGGATTGGATGCAGCTTTGCCGCCATCCAGAAGCTGGGACATTCATCGCGAGCGGTTGGGATCGCGCGGGTAAATCGGTCAGCTTTGTGACGGAGAATGGATCGCATGCGGGGCCTAGTCCGGAAGAATCAGGCGCCTTTGCTCTTTTGCCTCGCGAGGCTCCTTTGTCGTCGGAGAATCATGAATATATTCGGCCTGAGAACCTCCGCCACGCAGCTTTGCATGTTCTTGGTCGCGACCGTCAAGTAAGAGACGCATCATCTGCTGGTCAGCGACCACCAACCGCATTGCGCGTGATGACGTACAATGTCCACAGTTGTATCGGCATGGACGGCAAAGTTTCGCCGCGCAGGATCGCACGTCTGATCGCCCAATCTGGCGCAGATATCATCGCCTTGCAAGAGCTTGATGTGGGGAAGTTCCGTTCTGGCAAGCAGGACCAGGCGCATGCCATCGCCCAGGAACTGGCCATGGAATTTCATTTCCATTCCGTTATGAATTTGGAGGAAGAAAAGTATGGCAATGCCATCATAAGTCGCTTTCCGATGCGTCTCGTTCAAGCTGACAAACTCCCTCGGCTATGGCCTCAAAGCAAGAATGAGACTCGAGGCGCACTATGGGTTGAAATTACCGTTGGCGATTTGGCACTGCAAGTGATCAATACGCATCTCGGACTGTCGGCGAAAGAACGTTTCGCGCACATACAAACGCTGCTGGGGCCGCAATGGCTGGGTCATCCCCAGTGCCGCGGTTCGGTGATCTTTTGCGGCGACTTAAATGCAGGACCCGGCTCGCCGACCTATAAGGCGATTGTGTCGCGTCTGCGCGATGTGCAAATTGAATTCTCAGCAGGTCGTCCTCAGAAAACCTGGTCCAGCATCTACCCGTTGCGCAGGATCGATTACATCTTTTCGCATGGCGATTTACCAGTCACATTCGTCCATGTGCCGCGCACTCAACTCTCTACCGTCGCATCGGATCATCTGCCTCTGATCGCCGACTTTCAAATTCAAGAGTCTAACGTCACTTACCAGAAATGCATGATGTATCGGCGATAGCTATCGTTCGTGATTGATATCGCCTCGCGGCTCGTCAAGATCGCAGGGATAACGACTTCACCGAGTGGTCCGTGGATGAAACAGGTGGCTAAGAATCTCACCGATCATGTCGATGGCTTCTGCTCGATAGGAAGTTCCTGATTCTGGATCGCGATGGCAAGTTCGCGCCAGCGTTTCAGACCGTACTGAGGAAGCCGGTGTCGAACCCTTGTTGCTCCCACCGCAGAGTCCGAACCTCAACGCTTACGCCGATCGCTTCTTCCGTTCGATCAAGGAAGAATGCCTCGACGGGATGATCTTCTTCGGCGAGGAGATACTGCGCGAAACCCTAACTTCTTACCTGGAACACTACCACGCCGAGCACAACCACCAAGGGCTCGACAACAAACTCATCGACCCCGTCGATGACATTGGCAAGACGGATGGTGAGATCAACTGCCGCGAGCGACTCGGCGGCATGCTCAAGTGTTTTCATCGGAAGGCGGCATGACGCCAAGCCAAAAAGCGTGCGAACACAAGCCGCAGGCGCTTGATGTTGCGCGCCCGTGCTTCGTCGGCCAATTCCCCTACAAAAGCCGTGGCCAAGCTGAGTTGGTTCGGCTGAGGCGATCGTGTCTAAGATCAAATTGCCAAGGAACTATCCGTCGTTTCTCTTTTGCACCATACGGGGGCCAGGGTGCAATTTACTGGTCGCGGAACGAGGCGTATTACGATCAGGGTTGGAATGCCGCGCCTGGTGTGCCCTATTACCCACCGGGGCGATTGCTAGACTTCTC
>JBGSHH010001040.1:0-4805 GCA_041752355.1 Pirellulaceae bacterium
CGCGGCGCGGTGCTGATCTTCAACTACGACAAAGCCAGCTTCTACGAGCGCGATGGAAAAACGTTCGTCCGCGACGCCAGCGGGCAAGGCCACGATGCACTTTACGAAGAGGCTGCGTTCTCTGCCGACGGTCCCACACAAAGCTCCCTGACGATCAACGCGAAAGGAAGCTTAAAGATGCCGCGACGGCTGATCGCCAGCGGCAAGCCGTTCACCATTACCGCTTGGGTGCATCGCAAGCTGCCTTGGGATCAAGGCGATCCGCTGGTCTTCGCGCAGCGAAGTTCCGACGCGAAGCAGGAACTGTCGTGCGGTCTCGGCATGGTCGACGGCATCTGGGTCCTGAACTTTGTCTCGGACGAAGCACACGTGCATTATCCTTTTGGAGTGGATGTCGAGCAAAGCCGCAACTTCGCACGGCGGGACAAGTGGGCCTTTGTGGCATGGACGCGCGACGCCGCAGGCAAACTCAGCTATACCGTCGATGGCCGCACGCAGGCTACGGAGCACGTCGATCAAGGCGAGGAAGAGAACCACGAACTGGTGGAGATCGGGCTTGGATTGGAAGGAAGCTTGGATGAATTGGTCGTCTTCGACCGGGCGTTGACCAGCGCCGAACTGAGTGCGATCTATCGCCTGGGGAGCGCGGGGCAGAGTCTCCGGCCAGTAGCGAGCATGCAGCCCAAGCCCAAGTTCATCCGCAAATTCACCGGCCACACCGGCGCGGTGAAGTCGGTGGCCTATTCGCCGGACGGCGCGCACTTCGCCAGCGCGAGCGGCTTTCCTCAGAGCGATGGCACGATCCGTCTCTGGGATGCGAAGACCGGCAAGGAAATTCGCCAGTTCAAGGGGCACGAGGGCAAAACGCAAAGCCTCTGCTTCTCGCATCATGGCAAGTGGCTGCTGGCGGGCGGCAGCGACACGAAGTTGCGGTTGTGGGACGTGACGACCGGCGAGTTGCTCAAGACGATGCCGGGGCACGAAGGGATGATCGAATGCGTCGGCTTCTCGCCCGACGATAAGATTGCCGTTTCGGGCAGCGTCGCCGCCGGCGGCTCGACCGACCACACCGCGCGCTCGTGGGATTTGTCCACCGGCAAGGAACTGGCGCGCTTCACCGGCCACAAGCTGCACGTGCATGGCGTGGCGGTGATTGACGAAACACACGCCATCTCCATCGATCGGATGAGCGTGGCGTGCATCTGGCGAATTGACAACGGGCAACTCGTGAAGCGTTTCATCGTTCCTTCCTCCACGGAATCGAACTCGGCGTACGCGCTCTGCCTCTCGCCCGATCGCAAACAGGCGATCATCGGCTACCAGGACCACGCGATCCGCATTTGGGACATCGAGGCCGGGAAGGTCCTGCAGACGTTCCAAAGCCAGAACAGCCCCGTAATGTCGGTATGCATGACCGCGGATGGGCGTCACGTGCTCGCTGGGGGCGGCGCGACCGGCGACACGAAGGTAGCCCTAGAAGTCTTCGATGTTGCCAGCGGCGAGCGCGTCGCTTCGACTGCGCCCGTCGATGGCACCACCTGGAGTATCGCTCTCTCGCCCGATGGCCGACACGTCCTCTCGTCCGGCGGCGCCACTTGGAAAGCGGCGGACGGCTTTGTGCCCAACGGCGACAACGCGCTGTACCTGTGGGAGTTGCCTGCAGAAATATTCCGGGCCGCCGCCGCGCCCCAGGACGAGCTTTCTCTCATTGCCGTTATGGCGGGGCACACCGGTTCGATTATCGACCTGGCTTGGTCGCGCGACGGCAAACGGGTCGCCAGCGTCAGCAGTGATGATGTTATCCACATTTGGGATGCCGAAACGCAAAAGGTCGTGGCAACTCATCCGCACCGCCAAAAGCTGGCTGCCGTGGCGTTCTCGCCAGATAGTCGGTGGCTGGCGACCGGCACCGCCGATGGAGAAATCACGCTCAGCCCGTTGCTGCCAATCGCGGGCAAAGAGGGCGGAACAACCACCCTCACCAAGGAACTTCTGCAGTTGCATGACTTGGCATTCTCGCCCGATGGCGAGTACATCATCTGCTGCGGAGCGGGCGACGGCGACAAGCGCAAGTTCGTGAGCTATAAAAAGTTCGGCGGTTGGGGCACCAAGAGCATTCAATACGAGGACACCAATCCTCTGCGCAAGTTGGCCGTCTGGCCGGACGTGCCGGGTTTCGCCACGGCCGTTAGTGATCGAGGAGAAGCGGTCACCTGGAATTACATCGAAGGCAAGGGACGCGACGAAGTCAACCGCGCGCCGGCGAAACCAGACCACAAGACGGGCGTGGCCATCGGGCTGCTCGACGAAGGACACCTACAAATCATCGGCACCGCCGCCGGAGATCTTTGGTTCAGGGATGATCACGGGACTGAAAAAGAACGCCGCATCAATTTGCCGATGGCCATTCACTGTCTGGCCGTGCTGCCCGGCGGTAAATATGTGATCGTAGGCGGGAGCGAGGGAAACACAACCACTTCGATCAACTCGGCACTGGCACTGGTGGAGATCGCCACCGGCAAATACTCATTCCTGCCAGAAGCAAAGGAGCACAACGGCGTCATTCGATCCATCGAAATCTCGCCCGACGGCCGACGGCTGGTGACGACCGCTGGGTGGAAGTACAGCCCCGTGAGATGGCTGCAAACCAACGACTTTGACATCCGCGTGTGGAGTCTGCCACAGCACGTCTGGCAAAAGGCAGAGAATTGAACGCCGAAACCTGGCCGGTGAACATCTTGAAAGTATCTGGCCGCTGCATGGTCTATGTAAGATGTGGTCGGCAAATTGAAGGCGGCACGTGCACTTAGTCGTCTCGCTTTTGATTTCCTTGAAAATACTGCGAACTGTGGACCGATGCACGGAAGTGATGCGGAGCTTGCGGAGTTCGCCAGCAATACGTGCATAGCCCAAGCCATTCTCCTTGGCCATCATGATGATCAGTTTGCGGATCTCTTCCGGCGTCCGTTTGCGACCACGCTTGGCGGGTGGAGCATTCTTTTTCGCTTCCCGAATCCAGCGCAGGAACGTGCTCGGAGTCACGATGGTAACCAGTTGATGTAACGCCTTCCCCAACTTCGCGCCGAACTTCAACAGCCGTTGCCGTTCCTTGGCGGTGACGGTAATCCGTTCGGGCAGCTTACTGCCAGCTCGCGCTGGGTGGAACCGGCGATTACCAGGAGGAGAGACTGGAAAATCGAAGCAATCCTACAGTGAGAAGCTGACTGCGAGGCGTTTCCCGATCCAGTAGATCAGCTTGCTAGAAACAATCAGCGGAAGCAACATCATTTCAAAATGCTCTTCGCTTTGTCCTCGAACTCCCCGATGGTCTTCGTATCTCTCAGATTGTGCTTGCCGCACATTATTGAGTACCCCTTAACTTTGATGAGTTTAGATTCGCAGAGGTCGTGAAGCCGATCGCTTGAATTAGGCGGGATTTTTTCGTCCTGAGTGCCGTGGATCAAATGGATCGGACAATCTGCGGACAACAAGTACTCGTGTGTGGGAAGTTCATAGCGGAATAAAGCATACGGTATAAATGGAAGTTTCTGCCTGACGACATCGACTAGCGACCAATACGGCGTTTCAAGAACAACCATTTTCGGCTTCTTCTTAGCTGATGCAGCAACGGATGCGGCTACTCCACTTCCGAAGGATCGCCCCCAGATAATTATCGGATCGCCCGGATCTCTGGGAGTGATCGCGTCAAAGACCCGCCGCGCATCCTCTTTCAAAGTTGACTCGCTAATTGTGCCGCGGCTACTTCCAAAACCTCGATAGTCCATAGTCCAAACGTCATAACCAAGCTCTAGCAGGAAGTCGATCTCCCACTCACATCGATCCATGTCTCCTCTGTTACCATGAAGGTAGTAGACTGTTCCCTTAAAGGGCATCGTAGTGGTCGTGTATTTGCGGTAATGGATTTCTCCGTCATCTTCTGGCAGAACAGGGAGCACGAGATCCTCTCCTTCACCTTTGTGTTTTGAGTCTCTCATGTCAGTCGGGTTCTCCACGGGTTCAAGAATGTACGACTCCTGGCGAAAGTAAAAGTCGGCGCAAATGACAAGGTACGTCGCGACAAGGGCTAACAAGCTCACGCGAATGATTCTGCGTCTCGTGCACATGGACTTCAGGGATTTCAGGAGCGACATCATCACGACTCATTCCTTTCAATTGGGAAACGGAGAACTGGCCGTGCGGTGGTGCGGCCTCCCTCGAATCCGCCTGGGCAATTCTAGCCGATTTGACTGGAAAAATGGTTCATCTTGCGGAAGATTGCGAAGCTTAGGTCCCGCGCTGCACATACCTGATTCGTAGGCCGTTTCCTCGAGAATTGGTCACCGACAATTCTGCCTGCAACACAACCAATTCTTCGTTTGGATGCAGCCGCGTTGCGCGTCACCAACACGAGCACCGCGAAAATGCCCTGCAATTTGGAATGCGTTTCGAGAAAGTAGAGTCGAGTTGTGACGCGGTTGTTTAGGCTCCTCGTTGTGCGCCGACCGGGCACGCAGAATGATCGCGTTGTGCCCTTCACGACAAGTCGAGCGACGACGATGGTGGTGGTCGCTCGCGGCAGAAGACCCTCAACTTTGGGCTCGCCGCCGACTGACCCAGGATTGATAACTCAGGCAGTCTCTCTCCACTCCAAAGCGCGCAAAACTCGCGACTTTTAGAAAATGTGTTGCTAGAGGGACCCCTCTTTTCTGAATTCGAAATCCGATGGGGTTAGCGATAGGCTCCTCAAGTGGGATTTGCCTGGGCGGTTTGATAGCGATGCCTGCATTGTCTTCATTGGCCAGCCT
>JBGSHH010001041.1:0-24327 GCA_041752355.1 Pirellulaceae bacterium
TGCATCGTCCCCAGCGAGGCACCATCACCTCCGTCAACGAAGGCTATGATCTGGCGCGGGGACATTTCATCGCGCGCATGGATGCAGACGATATCGCCATGCCGGCGCGACTTGAGAAGCAACTTGCGTTTTTGGAGGCGAATCCCGGTATTGAACTGCTGGGCGGACACATTCGATATCTCACCGATCAGGGACCATCGCACGCCGTCCTACGCTTTGAAATGCAGCCCGATCGCATCAAGCGCCGCATCTTGCAATGCAATCAATTCTGCCAGCCGACGGTCATCTTTCGTCGCGATGTCGTGCGTGCTTTGGGTGGTTATCATCCCGCCTATTTGCATTGCGAGGATTACGATCTGTGGCTTCGCTTCGCGGAAAAGTACGACACCGCGAACCTCGACGAGATCTTGTTGAACTATCGCGTCCATCGCAAGCAAACTTCGCACCGGCATATCGTACAACAAGCGATTGCCTATCAGGCCGCGCAAGAGGCCTCGCGCCGCCGTCGCCGTGGTTTGCCTGATCCGTTTGCGGATAGCACTTGCATCACGCGCGAAGCACTGGAAGCGATTGGCATCAGCCGCCAGAGTACGAGCCGCGCTATCCTCGATCAGTGCGCAGGCTGGATCGGGTTGCAGATGCGACTTGGTTACACCGAAGGCGCGGATGACTTGCGCGCCCAACTGCCACTACTCACCACCGAGCCCGGCATGCTGCGCTATGTGCAAGCCCGTTTGCTGCTGGAGCAAGCGATGCTGAATGTCGGCAATGGGCACGCCTTACGGGGCTGCTGGCAAGCGGCCTGGGCCTGCCTGCGTCAACCGCGATTGTTCGAGTACGCCGCGGACTTGCTGGCTTCACGCATCGCGCGCTATGGGTTGCGCGGCGCGATCACGAATTAGATGGTTAGTACGCCCCCGCCCGACACCGGTTAGCTAACTATCGCGTCGTGGCGTGTCCCCAGTGCGAGCCGCGCGCTTGTCGTTGCGCTCGCCATTGTCGCCGCGATTGCCAGGCGAGCGGCTCGATTCTCAAGACGATCCGCGCCAGCGTCCAGAGCACCGTCGCGGCTTTGACCAGATTGTGCATCAGCACCAGTGGCAGCACGACGAGCGACCAACCCAGCGGCGCGCCTTTGAAGAGCAGTTCATTCATCGCCAGCGCCGCGATTTGTAGCAGCAGGCAGAGCAGCGTTACGAAGGCGAAGCGAATATCGATCAACCAGCAGGGTAGAGACAGAATCGCCAGCACGCTGAAGCAGACATCGCGCCCCACATATTGCCCATGCTTGAACCAATACCGCGCCGAACCCTGCCCTTGCTTATAGGCTGTCTTTAGATAGCCGAGGTAGTTCATGCCATGGCTATGCTCGACGACGGCATCCGCCGCGAAGGCGATATGACCACCCGACGCCAGAATGCGGCGCGCCATGTCGTCTTCATCGCAGTAATAGTTGAGCAGCGCATCGAACGCGAACGCCTGAAGTGTCTCGCGGCGAAAGCCCATGTTGTTGCCGACCAACGCCCGTCCTCGCCAACGGCACCGTGTGAGCGTGGTGTTGCCGAAGAAGGCTCGTTCGGCCAAGTTGCGCGGCGCGCGATCGTAAACCGCGCCGCAAACCGCGTCGGCATGCTCGGCTTGCAATGCGCCGACCATCCGCTCGATCCACGTCGATTCCACCACGCAATCAGAATCGGTAAACAGAATCACGTCGCCCCGCGCAGCCGCAATGCCCACATTCCGCGCCCCCGAAACGCCAAGATTGACGGCATTGCGAAGCAAGTTGAGCCGGCAGCCGGGATGCGCCGATGCAAACTCCATGATCGCCTGCGGTGTCGCGTCGGTGGAAGCATCGTCCACGATCACCAACTCGAAGTTGCCGTAGGTCGATGCGCTCAGCGCTCGCAGGCAGTCGATGATTTGCTGGGGACGGTTGCGCACGCAGACGACCACCGAGACCAGTGGCTGCGCGAACGGGGTGGTTGTTTCGGGCTGATTCATTGGGGATGCTCCGCAGACCAAGAGAGTGTCCGTCGCCCGCAGGCCAGCAGGCGACAGGCCGTGTGCAGCGTGCTATCGATCACGCCCGCCGTCATACCCAGCCCCCGACGAAACGCGCGGAGAAACCCAAACGGAATGTAGGCGAGGTAGCGCCAGTGTTTGGTCCGCATGATGATTTTGGTGGTCATCGGCAATTGGCAAGCCAACAACAGTGCGCAGAACGCCAGGCAGATGCTGCCAAATGGGGACCAGTAGGCCAGCGGCGCGGCAGCCAACGCCAGCATCGCCAGAACTGGCTGCGCGTGATCGAGGGAATTGCTATACGAATCGCCGCCGGAGCGACGCGGGTAGTCGAGATAGAGTCGCACGCGATAAAAGCCGTGCCTTTGTTGCACCCGAAAATAAGGGGCGATCCGCGTGAGATGATAATGCCGCACTATCGAACGCGGTTCAAAGCGCAGTCGATAGCCGCAGGCAGTCAAGCGATAGGCGAGTTCCGTATCTTCCGCGCCGGCAATACCAGGACCGTTGTAGCGCGACTCGTCGAATCCTCCTACTTCCGCCAGCGCCTCGCGACGGTAGAGGACGTTGTAAGTGGCCAGGACATTAACATCGGCAGGCATCTGGCGATGGCGTTCGATGATCTCTTCATGAATCAAACTCGCCACGAGCGACTCAGGCGACATATTGCCATAGCTGCCGCCGGCCGCGACCACATTGGGCAGTTGGAGATGCGGCAGCAAGCGATAGAGCGCGTTGGGATGGGCGACGGTATCGGAATCGATAAACCACACCAAATCCTCGCGCGCCGCTTGCCAACCCAAATTGCGCGCCGCTCCCGCGCCGCCACCTTGACCGGTGACGATTTTGATTTGCGGATACTCGGCCGCGATCGCCGCGCTATCATCGGTCGAGCCATCATCGACGAAGATGATCTCGGCCACTTCGCCCTGCGCGAGTAGGGGCAACACCGACTCCAGACACGCGCGCAGTGTGCGAGCACAATTACGACCAGGAATGACGAGTGATACTTGCAAGGTCAACCTCGCGCTCAAGAGGGAAAGGCTAAATCTGCACATCATCGGTGCCGGCTGTGACGCCCACCGCGTAACTATCGCTCTCTTCCAGCACACGCAAACGCTGATTCAAAATCGCCACCTCCTGCAGCAGGCGGACGTTGCGGCGATGTTGATGCGTCAACGCGACGGAGACAAATAGCGCGAAACAGTAAATGGCCGTGAGCGACACGAACAGCACTGCCGAGGCATAGCTCAGGTGCGCATACTTGGCACCGTGCATGATCAATCCGGGAAACAAGCCGCAGATCAGTAGCAGAGCGGCGAGGGTTAGCCAGCCAATGGCATAACGCTCGCGCAAGTCGCGACTGCGCACCCAATGCACCGTGACCAGAAAGGCCACAATGCCGCCAACGAGCATGAGTGTGGGGGCATTCATGTTTGCACTTCCTTCCGCCGCAAGAGATCGATGAGAATGCCCAGCGTGACCTTGAGCATGTAATAGGCCGGACGCAGCGAACGGATGGACGAGACGCCACCTTGCCGCTCGAACATCACCACCGGCATTTCGCCCACGCGCAACCCGTTGCGAATGCACCAATACAACGATTCGTGTTCGGGATAATCGTCGGGATAACGCCGCGCGAAAGCCTGCCAAGCGCGCGGCCCCACGCAACGAAAGCCACTCGTGGGATCCGTCACGCGCGTGCCAGCCAACGCGCCGATCAACGTCGCGAGAAAGCGAATACCGATGCGGCGCGTGAGCGTCGACTGAAAGCCTTCGCCTTGGCCGAGAAAGCGGGAGCCGATACACGAATCGAGATTGCGCCGCTCACACTCTTCCACCAGCGAGACGATGGCGTCGGCGTTATGTTGCCCATCGGCATCAAACTGGATGACAAAATGAAACGTCCCCTTACTGGCCGCGAACAAATATCCGGTTTGTACCGCCACGCCGATGCCGCCATTGATCGGCAAATCGACCACGTGCAACGCCAGGCGACTGGTGTGCGCGAGCTCATGCGCGATCTGCGACGTCCGATCGGTCGAACCGTCGTTCACGATCAACAGCTCAAAAGGAGCGGGCAAAGTCTGCAATTTGGCGACCGTATGCCGCAGCGCCGACTCCTCGTTGTAAGCAGGCAACACCACCAGATGTCGTCGATTGGGAAGCATGGGTTCATCCGCCGAGGTGCCAAAAGCCAAATCACACGACGTTGTAATGAGGCAAAAAACGAGCCAAACGGGGTTTGTAGCGTCACAGGGAAGCAGCGTGCGCGATGCTAGCAATTGTGCTGGTCCTAAGCCCTCATTCCTCGTTTGAGAACGAACGAACCGGGCGTCGATGTGGCAAAAGCGAAACATCGGTTTTATCTATGGTTTGCCGACTGTTTATCTATTAGTCAGATGAATGCCCCTCGCCGTATAGTTAACTGAGGACACTGAGAGCCTCGACAGTTTTCCTACGAAAGGGGTTTTCCATGAGATTCGCACTGACAGGCAAGAATGTGCAGTTGCCGGACGACATGCGGGATTTGATCCAGCGGCGTTTCGATTTCGCGCTCGGTCGGTTCAGCGATGTGGTGGAACAGGTGAACGTCGCCATGGAGGATGACAACGGACCCCGCGGGGGCATGGACAAGGTCTGTCGCGTCAACGTCGTGGTCCGTGGACTGAACGACGTGACCGTCGAACAGCGCGATAGCGAAGTACCCGTCGCGGCGTCGCGAGCAGCCGATCGGGTCGGTCGTGCCGTCGCCCGTGCCTTGGAACGCCGACGCCAGATGCCCCGGTATCAACGTCGTCGCGACGATCGCAAGCAAATCGTGGAAGACTAGTCCCACGACGGTGATGGAAGAGAACGAAGGCGGATGAGGAAAAGGTACGGCAGGTTGGGAGCCTGCCCCCATGTAGCACACCCTCATCCGCTGGCAGCGAGGCTAGAAACTATTTGATGATTCCAGGAGGGAGTGGATAAAAGATGATCGCGTTTGCGAATGAACAAGCTACAACCAAACCGACGCAGCGTCGCCTGCGCGCAGGCATTCGCTATCTTGCGCATCCGAGTTTTCGGGATCCCGTTGAGGTAGCGAAGATTTTCGAGACCGCATTGCCTGTGATCGAGGGTCCGTCCTCGGACGTTGCTAAAGCGAAGAATACGTCGGCATATTTGGCGCGACTCTATGACGCGCCGCTGCTGGACCGAGAACAAGAGGCGATCGCCTTCCTGCGCTATAACTATGTCAAGTTCTGCGCCGCTACGAGCGAGGAACCTCGGCGTCAGCGCTACCTGCAGGAAGCGCTCGCGGCGCGCGAGTTGATCGTGCAAGCGAATCTTCGCCTGGTCGTTTCGATCGCCAAGACCTTCGTGCGCGGTGGGCAGGACGACCTGTTCGAACTCATCAGTGAAGGAAACTTGTCGCTCCTACGCGCGCTGGAGAGCTTCGACATCAGTCAACGAGTGAAGTTCAGTACGTATGCCACCACCGCCATCCGGCGGCACTTGGTGCATTATCGCCACAGCGAACAACGACGATGCTCCCGTTACATTCCGGGGCTGGATGGCGATTTGGAAACGTCGGATAAGCGGCGCGCCGCCAAAGATAATTATGATCCGACGACCTACTCGCTCGAGCAGGCGGTCTTACCGCTCGTGCAGCGCTTGGAACCCAGAGAACGGCGCTTAGTAATGGCCCGCTTTGGTTTGGGACCGCACCAGAAGGCCCGCTCCTTCAATGATCTCGGAGCAGATCTAGGCATCAGCAAGGAGCGCGCGCGGCAACTGGTGCAACGGGCGCTGGCTCGTATTAAGTCTTGGGCAGAGGGTTCGTCGGCCGGAACCGCAGCCTCCTCGGCCTGATTTCCCTCCCTCTCGCCGACTGCCGGGCAAAAATACCCCTCCCAAAGAATGGTATTTCCATTGACTTTCGAGAAACATTACATTTTGGTAAGGTGAGTTGCAATTACGGAGCAGAATGCGCGCGAGTTTGACGATTACAACAGATATACCGCCTCGTCCTTGACGGCCTGCTAGCAAGACTGCATGAGTACGAACGCTTCGCAACACACTCCCGATCGGCAAGCTGCCGAACTATCGCGTGCATTATTAGCGTTGGAATTGCTATGCGCCCATGCGGAGGTGCCGTTCGACAGGGTGGCGGCGCGGCGGGCCTGGCTGGACGCGCATTGGGATGAAGGTAATCTCGGCGATGCCCATCATTTGGAACGCCAGATCATTGCCGCCGCGAATCGCCTCGGCTTGCAAATCGATCGCGTCGAGCTATCGGCGACGCAAGCCAAGAATCTGCTCAGCGGACAGCTACCAGTGTTGGTGATCCAAGCCAATGCCGAACAATCTCTGGCACGCTGGCATTGGGTGACGCGCGCCGCAGGTCGTAAACTGGAAGTTTTGGAACTGGGCGAACCATCCCCCGCGCACTGGTTGCGGCGAGACAAGTGGTTGGCCGATCAAGGCGTCACCGCTGCCACCGGCGCTTTGACGCTGTTGGCGCCCGTCAAGGCCTTGGCCTACCAGCAGGCCGCCAGCGATGAAGGGAGGAAACTCAAACCGGCGTCGCGATTGTGGCGATTGCTCTGGCCGGAATCGCGCGACATCTTCGTGATTCTCATCTTCTCCATCGTCGTGGGCGTCCTCGCACTGGCGACGCCGATTTCCGTCGAAGCCTTAGTGAATACCGTCGCGTTCGGTCGCTTGCTCACGCCGCTTGTGGTTCTGTCGCTGGTGCTGTTTGTGTTCTTGGCGCTGGCAGCGGCGATTCGTGCGTTACAAGCTTACGCGGCGGAGTTGATTCAACGCCGGCTCTTCGTGCGCGTCGTGGCCGACCTAGCGCATCGCCTTCCCAATGCCAAAGTGGCTGCGTTCGATCACCACGCGGGCCCAGAACTGCTCAATCGTTTCTTCGACGTCGTCACCTTGCAAAAGGTGACGGCGACGCTGCTGCTGGATGGCGCGACCATTGTGATTTCCACCGTCGTCGGCATGGTGGTCCTGGGGTTCTACCATCCGGCCCTGCTGGGCTTCGACGTCTTTCTTCTGTTGGGCGTATTACTGACGGTGTTTGTTTTGGGGCGCGGCGCGGTACGCACCAGCATCGAAGAATCCAAAGTCAAATACGACGTCGCCGCCTGGCTGGAAGAATTAGCCCGCAACCCCATCACCTTCAAACTGCAAGCGGGTGTCGATCATGCCATCGAACATGCGGACCGGCTAGCTACCGAGTACGTCGTTGCGCGACGATCGCATTTTGGCATCATCATGCGACAATTGATCTTTGCTTTGACGATCCAATCGGTGGCCGGAACGGTCTTGCTGGGATTGGGCGGTTGGCTGGTCATTCAAGGACAACTCACGCTCGGTCAACTCGTGGCGGCCGAACTGATCGTGGCCGTTATCGTCGGTTCCTTCGCCAAGGCGATCAAGCACCTCGAGAGCTTCTACGATTTGCTCGCCGCCGTGGATAAACTCGGACACTTGTTCGATATCCCGTTGGAAAGAAATACAGGCGAAGGTCTGGGAACTTCGCACGCACCGTTGAACGTGAATGTTCGACAGGCCAGCTATGAATACCATCATGGTCATGTCAATTTGCAGGCCACATCCTTTCAAGCGCAGCCCGGTCAACGGGTGGCATTGCTAGGTCCCCCAGGCTCGGGCAAGAGCACCTTGCTTGACATTTTATTTGCGTTGCGCGAAGCCACGCATGGCTTCATCGAGTTGGATGGCATCGATATCCGCAGTCTTCGTCCCGCGGCGGTGCGCGAAGCCGTAACTCTCGCGCGGGGCGTGGAGATCTTTGCGGGCACCTTGGTCGAGAATATCCATCTCCATCGCGCCGGCATTGGCAGTCGCGAGTGTCGCCAGGCGCTTGTCGCCGTCGGATTGTGGAGCGAAGTCCAGCGTTTGCCCGACGGCCTGATGACCGAACTGCAATTCTCCGGCGCGCCATTGAGCCGCACGCAGCAAGTCCGCTTGATGCTAGCGCGCGCGTTGGTGAGTCAGCCTCGCTTACTGCTGATCGATGGCTTGTTGGACGACTTACCTGACAATTTGTTGGACGAGGTCCTGCCAGCCGTCTTTCTCGGCGATTCGCCCGCCTGGACGTTAATCGTCGCGACAGGTAGAGCAGAAGTGATTGCCGCTTGCGATCACAGCGTCACGCTGACGGGACCCTCGCACAGCCACGACATTGCCACGCATGGCTCCCTTTCCCCGACACACTAATCCTTCACCATCGAAATACGTCTCCGCTCATGCTCGTACACGCTCGACAACTCGCCACGCCGACTAACATGTCGGCCCTACGCATGGTGCGTTCGCCCCGTACGATTGGCATCATCGCGCGCATCCTGGTCATCTTGTTGATCGCTAGCGTCTTGGGCTTGATCTTTGTGCCTTGGCAACAATCGTCAGTGGGCAAAGGACGCGTCGTGGCTTACGCGCCGGCGGAGCGCCAGCAAACGATCGAGGCGACGGTCTATGGTCGCGTGACGCTCATTGGCGAAGGGGTCATGGAAGGCGTACGCGTCAAGAAGGGGCAGTTCTTGCTGGAGATTTCCGACAACGATCCGCTCTTCATGAGCCGTGTTGAGGATCAACGCAGCGCCACCGAGCGCAAATTGGAAACGGCGCAAGAAAAGGTGTCGCTCTATCAAGCGCAAGTCCAGGCTTTTATTGACGTGCAGCGCAGCGCCGTTGAAGCCGCCACGCAGTTGGTGCAAGTCGGCGAGCAAAAACTCGCCGCCGAGCGACAAGGTCTGCTCGCCGCCCGTGCAGGCGAAGCGCAAGCCAAGCTCAACTACGATCGCCAACGACAACTCGCCGAGGAAGGCTTGGCCTCGGGACTGACCCTGGAAATCGAGGAACGCAAGTTCAAAGAAGCGCAAGCCAAAGTCGAGCAGGCCAACAGTTATGTCTTGGCGGCACAAGGGGAACTCTCCGCGAAGCAGTCGGAACTCGAGCAAAAGCGCAACGACGCACAAACCAAGATCGACTACGCTCGCGCCGCCAAACAAGAAGCGCTAGGCGAGATCGCCAATACCGAGAAAGACCTGCTCGATTTGGATGTCAAGCTCGCGCGGCAGGTGCAAAGAATCTGCGCCCCGCGCGCCGGCACCGTCTTGCGGATCGTTAACGGCAGTGGTGGCGAGCAAGTCAAGCCAGGCGATCCATTGGTGGTCCTGGTCCCGGAGCAAGTCGACCGCGCCATCGAACTTTGGATCAATGGCAACGACCTGCCGCTCATGCATGCTGGCCGCGAGGTCCGCTTGCAGTTTGAAGGCTGGCCCGCGATCCAATTCTCCGGCTGGCCATCGTGGGCCTACGGCACCTATGGCGGTCGCGTTGCCACGATCGATCCGACTGACGACGGCAAAGGAAAGTTCCGCGTGTTAGTCCGTCCCGATCCCGACGATCGCCCTTGGCCCGGCGAGGAGTGGTTGCGGCAGGGAGTGCGTGTGAATGGCTGGGTGCTGCTCAACGAAGTGACGCTCGGCTATGAAGTCTGGCGGCAGCTCAATGGCTTCCCACCTGCCTTCGAGGACGAACAAGCGACCGACGAAAAAATCAAGAAGCCAAAACTTCCCAAGTAGACCAATATGCTTAAGCACCAAGGATGGTGGATCACAGTCGTCGCGCTCACGCTCGGTCTGGGCTGCGCCACCACGCGCCCAACGCCAGACGTTGCCAGTGCTGCGACCCCAACCACACCGGCCGGGAATGCCGCGGCCCTCGCTGCGAAAGTCGAGATCGCGCCGGTCGCTTATCAAGAATCCGCGCCCCCAGCGGAACCTCCCACGCCTGAACTCATCCCGCCAGGCGATATTTCGCCGGCGGCACCCGCCACCGTGTTGGAGCTTGACGAAGTCACTGATTCGGTGCTCGCCACGTTCCCCCTCTTGGAGATAGCGCAGCGCGAACGCGAAATCGCCGCGGGGAAGGTCCTTTCCGCCGAGGGTGGCTTCGATTTAGATGTCAGCATGTATGCCATCAACGCGCCGCTAGGTTTCTATCAAACCACGCGGTCAGGTGTGGTATTGACGCAACCGGTCTACAAAGGTGGTTATGTCTATGGCGGCTACAAGATTGGCGATGGCAATTTTGAACCCTGGTATGGCAATCGCGAAACCAACGAAGGTGGCGAGTTCAAAGTCGGCATCGCCTTTCCGCTCTTGCGCGATCGCGCCATCGATAAGCGTCGCGCCGCGCTCGCCCAAGCGCAGATCGCGCGCGAAGCAGTCGAGCCTGGCGTGCAAGCCGCGGTACTCAGTGTTGTGCAAAGCGCTGCGCAAGCCTATTGGACGTGGGTCGCGGCGGGACAAGCGTATCGCGCGCAAGCGCGCATGCTCGAAGTCGCCATCACGCGCAATCGTGCCATCCAGCGGCGCGTCGAACTCAAAGACCTCGCGGAGATCGAACTCACCGATAACGAACGCCTGATCGCATCGCGCCAAGCCAAAGTGATTGAGGCCGAGCGCAAGCTACAAGGCGCCGCGATCAAACTTTCGCTCTTCTTGCGCTCCGAACAAGGCCAACCGCGGATCCCCGCCAAAGAACTTGCGCCGCCGAGATTCCCCGACTTGTCGCTTCCCGATCGCGAGCGGTTGCAACAAGATATCGATCGCGCCCTAGCCGCCCGACCCGAGCTGCGCGATCTCCAACTGCAACGCGAGCAAATGCTCGTCGAACTTGCCCAATCGCAGAATCAACTCTTGCCATCGCTCAGCGCGACCGCTTTTAGTGCACAAGATGTCGGCGCCCGCGCGTCGTCCAAGGGGGACAAGTCGCCGTTTCAAATGGAAGCGGGCTTGTTGATGGATGTGCCGCTGCAACGACGCGAAGCCTCAGGCAAGATCCGCGCGGCCCAGGGTAAGCTCGCCCAGCTCACCGCCAAGCGGGTCTTCGCGGTCAACAAAATCACCATTGAGGTGCAGGACGCCATGTCGGCCCTCGTCACCGCCCACGATCGCGTGCTCAAAGCCCGCGAAGCGCTGACATTGAACGAACGCATGGAAGCCGCCGAGCGACGCAAGTTCGAGCTTGGCGACAGCACCATCCTGATCGTTAACCTGCGGGAACTCTCGTCCATCGAAGCGGAACTGACACTGATCGACGCGCTGACCGACTTCTTCAAAGCCCAGGCGGACTACCGCGCCGCAACCGCCGAGAATCCTGCGCCGTAAGGAATTCGGCCGGACCATCGATTCTCACCTCGACAGAACGTCGTTACGACATATTCTCGATGTCGTTCACAATAGCCCCGCCGCGCCTGGTTGGATGGCCTAATCCGTATATTCCGGCGACGACAGTTAGGCAAAATAGGGGAAATTTCCCCTTTATTATTTGCAAAATCCATATTGTCGATTTATTTTGATACTCGCCTTATCTAAACCGCGCCGCATTCCCGGTCGGTGTCGGCTGTTGTTTTACTGGTCTATCGTGTGCTGAAGGGAAATCAATTCATGTCCCGGCTTCGCAAATTTCCTGCGCGTCAGCGCAAAGTCGCATCTACGTTCAAGCGTCGTTTGCAAATGGAAGCGCTCGAAGAGCGTCAGTTGCTGGCGCTCGCGATCGCCGGCCAATTGCTGGTGAGTCTGGATGCGCGCGATCCAAGTGCCGGTACTGCCAGTTGGGTCAACACGGGTACGCTCCCCGGCAACTTCACGGAAGTCGGCAATCCGCAAGTGGTGTCGTTAGGCCCCAACTTCAACCCAGCCGTCAATTTCAATCCCACCGGCAACGCCGATGCTTACACGGGACCGATCGCACCCGCGACCATCACCGGCGCTGGCGCGCGCACGATTGAAACGTGGGTGTTTAATCCGACGGTTGATGGCGAAGAATCGCTGGTCACGTATGGACGGCGCGGTGGCCCGGACGGAACGAATTACGCCACCAGCTATGGCAACAACACCGCGTTCGGCGCGGTGGGTGCTTGGGGTGGCGGCCCTGATATGCCTTTTGGACCAAGCGCCGCCAGCGCTCCGCCAGCTGGACAATGGCATCATCTCGTCTACACCTATGACGGCGTGACGAACAAAGTCTATGAAGATGGCGCGCTGAAGTTCCAAGAGAATGTCGCGCTCAATACTTATTCCGGCGCGCCGATTCGCCTGGCAGCACAAACGCTTGCGGATGGCGTCAACATCGATCTGGGCGAGAACCTGGATGGCGAGCTCGCGATTGGCACCGTGCGGATTCATCAAGGCGCGCTAACCGCCGCGCAAGTGCAGAACAATTACAACGAGGAAGCTGTTCGCTTCGCCAAGTTACCGGTCGTCGGCGCGCCTGCGCCGATCCATCGTTATGCGTTTAATGATGCAGGCAATCCCGGACTCGATTCCATCGCGGGCGCGAATGCCACGCTCACCGGTGCCGCCGCCATTGTAAATGGACAACTCGATCTCACCGGCGGTTTTGCGTCACTGCCGCTGGGCAATGAAATCAATACCTATACCAACGCGACGTTTGAAACCTGGTTCACGTTCCGTGGGGGCGGAAACTGGCAGCGCGTCTTCGATCTCGGTACAGACACCAATAATTATGCGTTTTTAACGCCACAATCGGGCGACAATACCACCTATTTTGAAATCAAGTCGCCTCCCTCGGGCGTACTCCGCGCCAGCACCGGCACCGCGCCGCTGAACACTCAAGTTCATATGGTCGGTGTCGTTGACGACACCCGCGATGAAGTGCGACTTTACGTCAACGGGCAATTGGTCAGCATCGGTGCCAATCCCAATTTCAGTTTCGCCACGCTCGGCGGCAGCATCAATTACTTCCTCGGCAAGTCGCAGTTCGCCGATCCCGCCTTCAATGGCAGCATCAACGAATTCCGCATCTACAATCAGGCGTTGACGAGCGCCCAAGTACAAGCGAGCTTCACCGCTGGTCCCGACGATGTGCAAGATCCGGTCACAGCCGTAAACGACAGCTTTACGTTCACCGAAGACACGCTGCTAACGGCTCCGACGATCATCACCAGCCATGTGGTGCCGGCCGGAACGGTCGGCAATCAAGCCTACGGTGGCACGCTGGGCATGGATTTCAATGTGCAACAAACCACGTCCATCACGCACCTGGGCGTGTTTGACGATGGGTCCAATGGGCTGGCGCGTGTCCTCAATGCCTACCTCTTCGATCGCAATACGCAACAACTCCTGGCGACCATCCAATTCTCGCCTGGCGATCCGGGCGTGTTGGAAGCAGGCAATCGCTTCAAAGAACTGTCGGTGCCCATTGTCTTGCCGGCTGGCTTCCAAGGCACGATTGTCGCCGATGGCTATGGCGTTGGCGAACAAAACGGCAACAACGGCACACCACCTTGGACAACCAACTCTGGCGGCGGCATCCTTAACTTCGTGGGTAGCAGTCGCTTTGGCAACGCCGGACAATTTCCTGGAACTCCTGATGGCGGGCCGCTGAATCGTTATGCCGCCGGTACCCTCAAATTCACCGCGGCGCCCAACTCGATTTTGGTCAACGATACCAATCCCGATAACGATCCGCTCCGCGTCACCACCACGAATGTCGTGAGTACGCAAGGCATTCCCGTCGTGATTTCGCCACGCGGTTCGTTCGTCTACGATCCCCGTTTCGTCCCCGCCTATCAGGCGTTGGCGGTGGGACAGCAATTGGTGGATACGTTCCAATACACCGTCACCGATGATCGTGGAAGCTTCAGCACGGGGACCGTCACACTGACGATCACCGGCGTCAATGATCCACCGGTGGCAGTCGCCGATGGCCAAATCACGCCGATCAATGTGCCGCTGCAAAGTGCTACGGCATTTGGCACGCAGGCTGGTTTTAGTGTGGCGGCGCTCATCGATGGCGTGTTGCCGGGCGCGAATTCCACCAGTTCCTGGGCGAATGACCTGGGCGGCGTTACCCCTTCCAACACGGCCGTGTTCGAGACCACGACCAATCTCAATCCCACCGGCTTGGGAACGGTGCTCACGTTTAACCTTACCAGTGGCGACTTCGGCAAACACCTGGTGGGTAACTTCCGTATCTCCTACACCACCGATGATCGCTCCACGTTTGCCGACGGTCTGGCTAACGGCGGCGATGTGACGGCTAATTGGACCGTGCTAACGCCACTGTCCGTCTCCACTTCGGGAACTTCCACTTTCACCATTCGTCCCGATGGATCGATTCTGGGTGCCGGCGTTTCGGCGGAACGCGAAACCTATTCGATTCGCGCCTTTACCACGGCGGCGAACATTACCGGCTTCCGCTTGGAGGCAATTGAGTCGGGCGCGAATGATATTTCCAACGGTAACAACAATGGCGTTAGCAATGGCCCTGGTCGCAGCACCGCCAACAACGGCAACTTTGTGGCGCAAGAGTTTGCTGTTATAGCGCAAGTGGGCGCAGTACCACTGCAGAGCGCCACGGCGCAATTCACGCAGGCCGGTTTCAGTATCGCCGCCACGATTGATGGCAACGCGAATCCTCCCACGAACTCCACCGCGTCGTGGGCCGATGCCGGAAGTGGCGGCGTAGGCGACACCGCCAATAACGTCGCCGTTTACGAAACAGCCCAGAATCTCAATCCGCTGGGGCAGATGACCTTGCTGACGTTCAATATCACGTCTGGCGACTTCACGAATCACCTCTTGGGCAACCTCCGCTTGTCGATTACCACGGACGATCGCAGTTTCTTTGCCGATGGACTGGCCAATGGTGGCGATGTGACCGCCAATTGGATACAGCTTACGCCGGAATCGATCACCACCACCGGCACGAGCTCCTTTACGATTCGCCCCAATAACACCATTCTCGCCGGTGGCACACCGCAGAATCGCGAAACTTACACCATTCGCGCTCTGACCAATGTCGCCAATATCACGGGTTTCCGCCTCGAGCTACTCGAAGATGTTTCGCTACCTGGCAATGGCCCCGGTCGCGGGCCGACGAATGGCAACTTCGTCATGCAAGAGTTCCAGGTGGTAGCGCAGCCTGGCGTGCTGGTCGTGTCGGAAGATGGCAGCAGCACGCTCGATGTGCTGGCCAATGATATTGAAATCGACGATGGCGATACGCTGACCATTGTCGCTGCTTCGGGCACGACGCAAGGGACGCTCGTCAACAACGGCAACAACCTGACGTATACGCCAGGCGCCGCGGCGCAAGCGTTGACGACGGGCCAAACGTTGCTCGACACATTTACTTACACCATTAGCGATTTCCAAGGCGCGCTTTCGACGACCACCGCCACCATTTTGATTGTCGGCGTCAATGACGCGCCTGTGGCTGTGGATGATGCCGCGCTGACGCCGATTGCGCTCGCCAATGCCAGTGTCACGTTTGAACAAGGCGCGCCGTTTGTCATCGCCAATTCGATCAATGGCGTTGATACGGAAAATGCAGGTTGGGCGATTTTCGGGCAACAGACTCAGAATCAGACCGCTGTGTTTCAAACCGCTTCGCCAGTGGAACTGGGACCGATTTCGCTCCAGATGTTCTTCAATTCGCCCAACGCAGCGCACAAGATTCAGAACTTCCGCCTCTCGGTCACCAACAGCCCCAACCCGACCGTCAACAGTGGCGCGACTTGGGTCGAACTCGCCCCGACCGCTTTCGCTACATCCAGCCCGGGATCGGATCTTGTCTTGCAGGCCAATAATCGGTTGCAAGTTACTGGTAGTGTGGCGGTTCCCGATTCCTACCTTGTGACCGCCCTGAACTCGCTGGCTGGCGTCACCGGCATCCGCCTGGAAGCGTTCACCGTGGGCGGCACAGTGGGTTTCAATTCCGGTGGTGGCAATGGCAATATCGTGATGACGGAGTTCCGTGCGCGAACAGGTGTCACCACGAGTGAAGACGCGGCTTTCAACGGCTCGGGCTTGCTCCTTAACGACACTGACGTCGATGGCCCCTCAGCTCTCACGGTTTCGCCAACTGGCCCGCGACTGAGCGCGCTGGGTGCGGCCGTGACGGTCAATGCCGATGGCACGTTCACGTACAATCCCATTGGCGTTGCAGCGCTGCAAGCCTTAGCGCAAGGTCAATCGGTCACCGATACCTTCACCTATACGGCTACCGACGGGGTCGCGACGAGCAATGTGGCCACGGCCAGCATTACGGTGATTGGCGCGAACGATGCTCCGACTGCCAGCGCAGGTGGTCCGTACACCATCGCCGAAGGCCAAGCCCTGCAACTGGCTGGCACCGCTGCCGATCCCGATAATGGTGCGACACTAACCATCGGTTGGGACTTGAACAACGACGGCGTCTTCACGGATGCCACTGGTGCGAATCCCAGCGTCTCTTGGGCGACGCTGGTCAGCCTGGGCATCAACAATCAGGCGACGAACTTGCCCATCAGCCTGCGTGTCAGCGATGGCATCGCGCCGCCGGTTGTCGTGGGCACGACGTTGACGGTTACCAACGTAGCACCAACCTTGGTCATCGACGCGCAAAGCTCGGCGGTCCCCGGCGAACCGGTGGACTTCACCTTCACCGCCACCGATCCTTCGCCTGTGGATCAAGCGGCGATGTTCACGTTCACCATCGATTGGGATGGGGATGGGAGCGTGGATGAAACGGTGGTCGATTTCAGCCCGTTGACCATTTCGCATGTCTTCCCTGCGGTGGGCGACTTCACGGTCCGCGCTCGCGCTCGGGATGTGGATGGAGCGCAAGGCGCGGAAGCCACCCATGACATTAGCGTATCGCGCATTTCCGAAGAGAACGGCGTCGTTACGCTCGGTGCCGATAGTACTTCCGATCGCATCATCATCGGCCCTGGTAATAAGATCCGTTACAACGGCCAACTGCTGGACGCCGGTCTGGGCAACGCCTCGCTGATTCGCATTTTCGGCAACGATGGTAACGATACGGTCACGGTTTCCGCCGGCGTGCCGGCACCGGTCGAACTCTACGGAGGCAACGGCAACGACTATCTCACCGGGGGTGGCTACGCCGACACGCTCGATGGCGGTGACGGCAACGACCGTCTGCTGGGCGGCAACGGCAACGACTTCATCTACGGCGGCGCTGGACGCGATGTCGTCAGCGGTGGCAATGGCAACGACTACATCGAAGGTGGCGAAGATTTCGACAATCTCAAAGGTGACGCCGGAAACGACATTATCTTTGGTGGTGACGGCAACGACACCATCGTGGGCGGTACTGGCAGCGATATCCTCCACGGCGATGCTGGCGTCGACAATCTCGATGGTGGCGACGGCAACGACGCTCTGAGCGGCGACGACGACGGCGATAAGCTCTATGGCCGCAATGGTCTGGATGTGCTCATCGGCGGCGGTGGCAGCGACCAACTCTTCGGCGGTGGTGGCGAAGACCTCATCATCGGTGGCAACTACTTCGATACCTCCGACTTCGGGCTGATGGCGCTGCTTGCAGACTGGACCAGCGGCGGGTCGTTTGCCACCCGAACCGACAATCTCTTCGGCACGTTGTCCCTGGATGTGGATGACGACGGTTCCGGCGACACGCTCAATGGCGAAGGTGGAAACGATTGGTACTTGATCTTCGCCTTGGATTTGGTGAATCGCACCGACGCCAAGAGCCCCAATCGGATTGACGACTTGTCGTAAGTCCTTTCCCTAAAATATGTTGCGAATTGCGCGGGGCGATACTCCCCGCGCAAGCCGCTATTTGGACCGACGTGGACAAAACTCTTTTTTGAGAATGTCCAGTAACATGGTGCCAGAATTTGTTACATTTCTTGTTGCGAATTCGGAAATTCGGATTAGCCTAAATCCAACGGCGGAAAATCCGGCATTTGTGGCACGCTCTGCCCCTATCGTGCGGATGACTCCCAAGCGAGCGAACTGGCATATTCGCTAGTTTCCGCTCTTTCCCGGCACTGCGCCCCGTTTGGGTGCATTTCCCCCAGGCAAGTCAACGCGAACGGGCCTCGGCGAAATACCACTGTTTTCCCATTTCAATTGTTCACTTAAAGGCGTCAAGCATGTCCCAACGCACCTCTTCGCGCAGTTTTGCTCGTTCCCACTCCCAGCGTTTGCGTCGTCAGCGCCGCCTGGCAGAGCGCACTGGTTTGACGGTGGAGTCGCTCGAAGAGCGTCGCTTGATGGCGTACGACACGGTCGTGCTCGCCGACGCACCGGTCGCCTACTATCGCTTTGAAGAAACCAGCGGCACCACGGTGAACGATAGCGCCACCGCCAACGGCGCTCAGAACGGCACGATCGTCGGCGGCGTCGCGAGCGTGCCAGGCGGCACGGCCGCGCTGGGCAATGCGTTCTCGTTCAATGGAACTTCCGGACGCGTTCGCATCACCGACAACCCGGTCTTCGACATGGGAACGGGTCCAGCGACGATTGAGATGTGGTTCAGCGCGACTGCGGGCGGTGCTCGTGGCGACATGTTGACCTACAAAGGTGGCGGTGGTGACTTCGGGGTTCACTGGCAGTCCAACGGTGCCGGACGGGTCAGCGATTACCACGGCGGCTTTCGTGTCGAATCGACCAACAATACGGCCGACGCCATGACCAACGGTATTTCTACCGGCGAATGGCATCACCTGGTCATCTCCCGCAGCGGCACGGGTGTCAATCAAACGGTGATGTACATCGATGGTCGCGCCGTTTCCAAGGGCCAAGACGATCAGACCTTCAATATCGTCAACGATATCTTGATTGGTGCCAATCATGACGGCAACCCGACGAACGCCAACTCCTTCTTCAACGGCCTCATCGACGAAGTCGCGATCTACAATACGAGCTTGACCGAAGCGCAAGTCCAACGTCACTACGATGCCGGTTTGGGCTCGTATAGCGGCGCGGTCATGGAGAACAAGCCCTCGGTCTACTATCCGTTCACTTCGGGTGCAGTCGACGCTTCCGGTTTCGCTCGCGATGGTGCCGTGATTGGCGCGGTCGCTTTCAACGCCACAGGCAACGCAGGCAATGGTACCGCTGCCAATTTTACCGGCGGCTACATACAAGGACCAACCGCCACGTCGCTGGGCATGACCAACGGCAGTTGGACCGCCAGCGCCTGGATCTATCCGCGTAGCAACGCAGGCGATCAATCCATTTTCGGCAACGATGGCGGTACGACCGATCAAACGTTGCACCTGGTCCTTCGTGGTGGTCAGCTCCTGATGGGTTTCTATGCCGACGATTTGCAAACCACCGCCTCGCCACCACTCAACCAGTGGAGCCATGTCGTCTTCCGTTACGACGCCAATCTCAACGCGCAATCGGTCTTTCTCAATGGACAAAGCGTCGGCGTTCGCATTGCCAATGCCGACTACTCCGGAACCAATCAGATTCTGATCGGACGTTGGGGTGGCGGTAACGCGTTCGATGGCCTGATCGATGAGGCGGCCATTCATCCCACGGCGCTCTCGCCTGCCGAGATCGCCGCCATGTACCGTGTGGGTACTCAGTCCTATGCCAATCCCGACACCTACAGCACCACCGAGAACGCCAACGTTAATGGCAATGTGCTCGCGAACGATGCCGGACTGGCGCAGCCGTTTACGACCACGACCACCAGTACTGCTGGCGTTTCGGTCACGATCAATCCGGACGGATCGTTCGTCTACAATCCCGGCTCCAGCTTTGACTTCCTCAAAGCCAATGAAACCGCCATCGATACGTTCCTGTATTCGATTCGCAATCTGTCGAACGACAATACCAGCATGACGGTGACGTTCGCCAACTTTGGCCCCGGCGGTTCGCTCAACGCCTATCTCTACGATGGCACCGCGCGCAACTGGGATGAGGCCCGCGCCCGTGCTTCGACCATGAGCTTGCTCGGCGTCTCCGGTCACCTGGTGACGGTGGAATCGCAAGCCGAGGAAAACTACATCCGCGCTAATTTTCCAGGGAACTACTTTGTGGGTCTCTCGGATAGCACGGGCTATAGCCTTCTCGATGGCGTCCGCAATTCGCAAGCCGATAGCGGCAACAGCACCACCAGCCCTGCTTGGGCTTGGAGCAATGCCGCTCCCTACACGTACAATGCCTGGCCAGGCTCCGGCGAACCCAATGGCGGAACCGGCGAAAACTCCGCCCAACTTCGTCCCGACGGCTTGTGGAATGACTTGCCTTCAGGCGATACGATCCCCGGCCAAGGTAACAACGCGCAGCCTTCGCTCATCGAGTTCAATCTCGGCGAGCACAATCCAGGCGTTGCCGCTCCCGGCCTGATCATGCGGCAAGTGCGCTCGACCGTGGGCATGGGCAACACGCAAGCCGAAGCCGAAGCCTTGCTGGCGGGTGCCAACAAGTTGGACGAAGCAAGCCGCATCTATCCCTTCATTAATGTCGCAGGCAACGGTGATGGCAACATTCCCAACGGCATGCCGTTTCCATTCACCGGCAACTCCGAGAATTTCGCCGATGTGACCACCGGCAGCATCTTTGTTTCCGCCGCCGGCAATTGGACGTTCAACGTCGTGAGCGATGATGGTTTCGAGCTCGCCTTCCCGGGCGCTGGTGTGACTCTTGTTTCCACGGCCGGTAACACCAATAACAACGTTTTGGGTGTCGACGGCGTGATGCGTTTTGAAGGTGGTCGCGGTGCCGGTGCTGATTCACTAGGCGTGTTCAGCTTCCCGTCGGCCGGCTTCTATCCGATTCGCCTGGTCCACTACGAAGGTGGCGGTGGTGACTCGGTGGAGTTGACGGCCGCTCAAGGCAGTTTCAACGCCAACAATGCCAACTTCCGCCTGGTAGGTGATACCGCCAACGGCGGCCTCGCCGCTTACACCAGCCTGCCGGTTGCAGGCGAAAGCGTGGAAGTGACGATCAACATCGCTGGCGAGAATGATGTTCCCGTCACCGGTACCGTGGCGGCCCAAACCATCAACGAAGGCAGCCCGGTAACGTTCACCATCGTCGGTGCCTCCGATGCTGACGCTGGCGAAACCGCCACGCTGGTGTACGAATGGGATATCGACGGCAATGGCACGTTTGAATCGGTCACGAACGTCCCATCCATTACGCAAACCAAAGCCCAGTTGGAAGCTCTCAACATCGATGGCCTCACCGCCGACGGCTTGCCAGCGCGGACGGTGAACTTCCGCGCTCGCGACGTGACCGGATTAGTATCTCCGACCGGCAGCACGCAGCTGATCGTTCGCAACGTCGCGCCGAGCAACCTGATGTTCGATGGACCTACCTCGGGTGGACCCAATCTGCAACTCGACTACCTGTTTAGCGCGGTCGATGTTTCCGGACTGGATACCGCGGCAGGTCTCACTTTCGATATCGATTGGGGCGATGGCAACTTCGATTCCTTCGGCCCCACGCCAGGCGTGACCGACGGTGCCGCGTCGCATACTTTCGTCGCGGAAGGAACCTACGATGTGGTGCTGACCGTCACCGATCGCAACGGTGGCGAGTCCACGCTCACCGTGCCTGTCACGATCTCACCTGTCTATGTTGACGATGCAGGCAACCTCATCATCAATGGCTCGGATGCGGCCGATCGCATCATCCTCAGCTTCGTCTCCGGCGGCATTCAGGCTCGCATCAACAACAAGCCCTATCCGCCCATGGCACCCGACGCCGGGGGCGAAGTCCGTGTCTTTGGCTACGATGGGCGCGATACCATCACCGTCAGCGGGTCCATCAACTTCGGCGTCTTTGTCGATGGCGGCGATGGTGCTGACTACATCACCGGTGGCTCAGGCAACGATACACTCCTAGGTGGTGCGGCCAATGATCGCGTCATCGGCGGTGGTGGCGATGACCTGATCTATGGTGGCGATGGCCTGGAGGGGCCAGACGGTGCCGACTCGATCAACGGTGGCAACGGCAACGATACCATCTATGGTGAAGGTGGCAACGACACGATCAACGGTGACGCTCACGACGACGTCATCTATGGCGGCGAGGGTGCCGACAAGATTTATGGCGGGGCGGGCCTCGATCAAATGTTCGGCGACGCCGGAGCGGATCGCATCGATGGTGGTGCGGGTGCCGACTTGCTGACCGGTGGTGATGGCAGCGATACGCTCTATGGCCGTGATGGCAACGACGTGCTTATCGGTGGGCAAAGCGCGGATCAGCTCTTCGGTGGAAACGGTTCCGACCTGGTCCTAGGCGACGACATCTCCGATACCATGGCAATCGACGACATCTACAGCATGTGGATGCTCCAAGGATTGGCCGCGAAGAACGACATCATGTCGACCTACATCGATGGCGGTTCGGTCGATGAAGATGGTTCGTCCGACACGCTCTACGGCGATGCCGGCAACGATTGGTTCATCGCCTACGGCTTCGACAAGATCAAGGACTTCAAGTCGGGTGATGCGAAGACGGTCAACGGCGTGTAGTCTTCCGCGATTGACGACGATTGCGGCGCACTCCCTGCTTCGTTGGAGTGCGCCTTGTTGCCCTGCGAACCCCCCATACTGAGGGTCGCAGGTTCGCTGCGGCTGAATGAGCGATAAAAAACAATTTTTTCTATTTTGCTAATTGCAACAGCCGCGCAGGGTTATTAGCATTATACCAGCTATGGATGATGTGGGTTTTTATCCCCATTATTGCCCAGTATCCATTTGATTTTTCGGTATCGCTCGCGTTCGTGAGCCTTACCAACTGGTCCGCCGACCAGGAGTCGCATTCCTCCCGGCATTACCGCCTGGTCCCCAAACCGCAGGCTGTTGCGCTGGGAAAGACGGCCTCACTCCGACACAAGCTGCTCGGTACGGGTCGTGGATGGAAGCTCGTTCTCCCTCATCCCATTCATCCCGTCAGGACCTTTCCCAATGTCACTGTTCACCTCGTCGCTGCGCGCTCGTAAAACGAGCAAACGTCATCAAAGCAACCGTTCGCGTTTTCTCAAGTTCGAACCGCTCGAAGAACGTAAATTGCTCGCCGTCGTCCTGGGAACCGGAAATGGTGCCTTGCTAGGTGGCGACCTTACCGATCCGCAAAACGATGGCGCTGCCGACGTCAATACGAACTACGACGCCATCTTCCGCGCATCGCACGAAGCGGACTTTGGTGGCGGTGAGTTTGCGTTCAACGTCTTTGACAATCAAACCGGTGGTGGCAACGCGAAATGGTGCTGCGATTCACCCGGTGCGGCTAATCGCCCCGATCTCAATAACCCTGGCACAGGCACCATTTGGGTTGATGCGGAGTTTCCCACTCCAACGGTCCTCTCGCGCTTTACCGTGACCTCTGGCAACGATGGGCCGGAACGGGACGCGGATCAATGGCGAATCCTGGGGTCGAACGACGGCACCAATTTCACGCCGATCTATACCTACAACAATCCCAACGTGAGTGCTTTCAATGCCCGCAATCAAGTCGTGCGTTGGGATGTCGGTGTCGACTTTGCGCAACCAGCCGCCTACAAGTGGATTCGCTACGAAGCCTATTCCGTGATTAGCGGCACGTTGTCGCAACTTGGCGAGTTGGAATTCTTCGGCAGCACCACGGCTGGCAACGGTACGCGGATTGGTACCAACAATAACTCGCTCCTGGGTGGCGACCTGACCGATCCCGAAAACAATGGCGCACCCGATGCCAACGTTGGTTACAACGCCATTTTTAATGCGTCGGTAGAGCCTGCATTCGGAGCGCCGGAACAAGCCTTCAACGTGTTCGACAATCTCACTGGCGGCGGCAACAACAAGTGGTGCTGCGATGGCCCTGGTCCCGCCAATCAAGCTAATCTGAACACGGCACCTTCATTCTGGGTGCAAGCGGATGTGCAACGCCCGGTCGTTCTTACGCATTTCACATTGAATTCTGGCAACGACACCCCAGGCCGCGATCCGGATCAATTCCGCATCCTCGGTTCCAACGATGGTGTCACATTTACGCCGATCTACACCTACAACAATCCCAACGGCAGCCTGTTCACCCTGCGCAACCAAACGGTTCGTCTGGATGGAAATGGCGTGGATTTCGCCACACCTGCCGGCTATCGCTTCTTCCGTTACGCAGTGTATTCAACGCAGGGCGATGGCCTTCATCAGTTGGGTGAGATCGAGTTCTTCGGCACGAATGCCGTCGCCAATCCTGATTCCTACACCGTCAACGAAGATACGGTGCTAAACGTTCCCGCTCCCGGTGTACTCGCCAATGATGGTGTCGCGGCTGGACCCAAGGTTGTCGCTCCTGGTTCGGTCACGACCCCCGCGCAAGGCACGCTGACGATTAATACGCAGGGCGCACTGAGCTACGACCAGAACGGCACCTTCAACAACCTCGCCGAAGGCCAAACGGCAACGGTGGAAGTTAACTACGGCGTCGTGAACTTCTTGGGAAGCAACTATCCCATCGTGGTCGCGCCGACAGGTCCCAGTGGTGCGCTACGCGCCTACAT